>CAIYQJ010000222.1 GCA_903928275.1 uncultured Chloroflexota bacterium | reverse complement strand
GGCGAGCCGGCACGGCCGCTCCTCGTGGGTCACGACCCGGACTTCAGCTGGCTCGTCTCGGCGCTCGTGGGCATCGCCGGCCTCACCGTCCGCAAGGGGACGCTCGTGCGGGTGGATGGAGCGCTGCCGCTCGTGGAGGGAGCCTGCGAGCTCCGCTGGCTCATCCCGCCGGATGCGCTCCGGGACCGATAGCGCCGGCGACGCCGCGACTGCCGCGACCGTCGAACTCATCCGCGAGGTCCGGGAAGAACCAGGCGAACGCGTCGAGCACACCGAGCTCGGACGCCGGCGGGACGATGATGTCGGCGCAGACTCGCGCCTCCAGGGGCGCGGTGCCCATCGCCGCCGAGCGGCCCGTGCACCACAGCATCTCGACGTCGTTGGCGCCGTCCCCCACCGAGGCGACAGCGTCGAGAGCGATGCCGCGCGAGGCGGCGAGCCAGGCGATCGCCTCACCCTTGTGCGTGCCCTGCGGGAGGACCTCCACACCGGTCGCGTCGCTCCAGACGATGGAGGCCCGGCCGGCGAAGCGGTTCGCGAGCGCGCGGCGCACCGTCCGGTGGCGCTCGGGACCCGTCGGGAGGAAGACACGGATCGGGCGGTCGCCGATGAGCCGCTCGAGGCCGCCGACGTAGCGGAAGGTCGCGTCGTGCGCGATCGGGACGGTGAACACCTCGCTGCCCTCGGGCAGGCGCTCAGCGCGATGGCCCTCGAGGAGGGCGACGATCGGATCGAGGCCGAGCTCGTCGGCGAAGCGAAGCGCGTCCCTGTACAGGGCGGGCGCGAGCGTCCGCAGGCGGTGGACCTCGCCGGTAGCGGGCACCGACAACAGCGCCCCCTGCATCGTGATCTGCGGACCATCCAGGCCGAGGACGTCGCAGATCGACGCGACGCCGCTCCACGGCGAGCGGCCGGTCGCGAGGACGACGTCGACGCCGGAGGCCGCGATCGCCCGGATCGCGTGTCGAACCGGAGCCGGCAGGGTGCCACGGTCGTCGAGGATCGTTCCATCGATGTCGCAGACGAGCATCCGCGGGCGAGGCAGGTCCTCGGGCGCGGGACGGGCGAGGGCTTCGATGTCCGGTCTCCTTCTCGTTGGGCCGCGCCTGCGGTGGCGCGGGCCCGGCGGCGGACGGCTCCGATCAGCGCGACCGTGCCGCCGTGCCCCGACCGTTCGGCGCTGCGTCCGCCGGCAGCCTGGCCGGCGCCTCGGTCTGCCGGTGCCCCATGGCGAGCCGGCGGCAGCGAGCGCATGCCATGACCAGCTGTCCGTGCGCCGTCCGCAAGGCGGAGATCTCCGGGGACGGGCGATAGCGCCCGCACGAGTCGCAGTCCATCGTCCTGACTCCTTGGCGTATGTCGATGTCGATCTCCGTCTGGCCTCGCGGGCCGAGCGGCCGATGCCGTCGCGACGCGGGCGCGTGAGCATCGGACCACTCCCGCGGGCCGGCCTCGATGTCGGTCGCGTGAACGCTCGTGAACATCTCGTTGCGGGCCGCGTCGCGCGCAAGGCAGGGCCCCCCACCAGGGCGTCCCTCCCGGACGCCCGAATGTGAACGGGAACGCATCGATATGAGTGGCGCGGAGGGTCCGAACGGCCCTCGCGTCCCCATCGGTCGAGCGTCAGCGTTCCACGTCCGGGGGGACCGCCGGGCGTGCGGCCGCCGCGCATCGTGGCTCGCCTCCCGGCCTGCACGGAGGCTGCGCCAGTGGACGCGCCGACGACTACCGTCCCCCTCGAGCCGACGCATGGGATCTCGACGTCCGCACGCTCGCGGTCTCAGGCATGACCGGCGCCCACGACGCAGGCGCGCGCGGCAAGACCACGACCACGACAGGAGCGCCGGACGACATGGATGCGACGCTCGATGGCGGTACGCTCGTCGACGCGGTCGCACGCGCCATGGCGCTGCTGGCGGCGACGCGCTCACCCGGCGTGGACGGCGGCGACCCGTGGCCCGAGGCCGGGCGCAAGGTGCTCAGGCTCCACTTCGCGAGGATGCTCGTCCGCGTCCCGGGCGCGATGGCCGGCGAGGATCCGGAGGAGCTCCACGCGATGCGCGTCGCCTCGCGGCGGATGCGCGCGGCCTGGCGCGTCTTCGGGAATGGGTTCGAGAGCGATGCGACACTGCGCTATCGAGCCGACCTCCGGGCCGTCGGCGGACTCCTCGGCGCCGTGCGCGACCTCGACGTCCTCCTCGACATCGTCGATGGCTCCGCCGAGCGACACGGCGCGCGCGCCAAGCGGGGACTCCTGCCGCTCCGCGCCGGATGGGTGGCGGAGCGCGATGCGCGTCGGACGGCTCTCGTCCATCACCTCTCCTCGCCGGCGTTCCTCTCCTTCGTCGGGGAGCACGAGGCATTCCTCGGGGCTGCCGAGGGCGATCTCGGGTCCGTGGAGCGCCCCCGGCGCGGCCGCGTGCGCGGGAGGATGCCCGCGACGGCGTGGTCCGAGTACGAGCGGGTGTGGGCATTCGACGAGCGGGTCGCCGGCGCGGACCTCGCGACGCTCCACGAGCTGCGGATCGCGGGCAAGTGGCTCCGCTACACCCTCGAGTTCGTGCGCGAGGCGCTCGGCGTCGACGCCACTCCCCTCATCGACCCCGTCGTGGCGCTCCAGGACCACCTCGGCGATCAACACGACCTCCACGTCGCCGCGACCCTCGCCCGCGACTTCATCGCGACGCACCCGGAGCTGTCGGCGAAGGAGACGACCGAGCTCGAGGGCCTCGTCCGCCGACTCGACGCGCGGGTCGACTGGCATGGCGCCAGGCTGTTGCGCAGCTGGCTGCCGCTCGTCAGTCCCGGCTACCGCTCTCGCCTGGGACGCGCGCTCGCCCGTCTTTGACGGCCCCGGGGGGTCGCTGCGGACGGCGGACGAGGCGCGTGGGGATGCGGCGCGCCAGCGGCGCCGAGGGAGTCGTGGATCAGCGAGCCTCGCCGGTCGATCCGGAGCCGCCGCCCGAGCCTGCCGCCGTCTCCCGGAGACCCCGGTCGGGCTGCAGGTAGATCCAGAATCGGTACGTGTGGAGCCCGAAGAGGGCGCCGACGGCCACCTGCCGGACCGCCTCGAGGACGCCGAGAGGACTTCGCGAGGGCCGGATGCGGGGCGAGATGACGGCCGCGAGCCCGGCGACCGAGGCGACGCCGGCAGCGGCGAGCTCGCACCAGAGCAGGAACGATGGGACCGGGCGGAGGCGTCGGGGCGCGCCGAGCCTCACGAGCGCGATGTCCCGCACCAGGAGCCCCGCGGACACCCCTTCGGCGACGACGGCGCCCCGCTTCCCGAACCGCGCGATCACGAGCTGCGTCAAGGGGAAGCCGAGGCCGCTGAGAACGAGGATGAGCGCCCCCAGGGCAGGCGGCATGGCCCACTCCCGGCGCGGATGGTCCGCCATCGTGTCTCCTCCGGCGTCGCACGCCACCGGCCGCCCCGATGCGCGGCCGCTCAGGTGGAGGTTCACCCATCGTGCACCCGTTCGGCCCGAGCCATCCGGACCATCCGGACGGTGCCGAGGGTGGCCTTCCGGCTCTGGGAGAAGCGGCGCGCCGGGGCCATCCTCGACAGTGTCCGCCCTGCCCGACCCCCGGAGGCCCGTCATGCTCGTCCTCGTCGCCTACGCCAGCCGCCACGGGGCGACGCAGGGGATCGCCGAGCGGATCGCGGAGCGCCTGCGTGCCGCCGGTCTCGACGCGGAAGCACACCCGGCCGCGGAGGTGCGTGACGCGTCGCGCTACGACGCGTTCGTCGTCGGCGGGGCCGCCTACATGTTCCACTGGCTCAAGGACGCCACGAAGTTCGTCGAGAAGAACCGGACCCTGCTCGCCGAGCGGCCCACCTGGCTGTTCAGCAGCGGCCCGATCGGCACCGACACGGTCGACAAGCAAGGCCGGGACGTCCTCGAGAGCACCGTGCCGAAGGAGTTCGCCGCGTTCCGCGCCGCGATCCACCCGCGGGGCGAGATGGTCTTCTTCGGCGCGGTGGACCCCGCGGCGAAGCCGATCGGGATGGCGGAGCGCGTCGTCTCGCTCATGCCGGCCGGGAAGGACGCGCTCCCCAAGGGCGACTTCCGCGACTGGCCCGCGATCGAGGCGTGGGCCGACCAGATCGCCCATGAGCTCGCCCCGGTCGGCGTCGCCGGATGACCGGCACCGCCGCTGGCAGCGGCACCGGGAGCACCGTCCGCCGCGGGGTCTCCCGGGCGGAGCGCGTCGGGCTCGCGATCCAGCGGCAGCTCGACAGGCGCCTCGCTCCCCTCGGGATCTGGGCCTACCGGCGGACGAGGGGCGGGATCACCCGGCCGTGGCACGTGGACGCGCTCCTGCTCACGACGCGCGGGCGACGGTCCGGTCGCGTCCGGACGGTCATCCTCGAGTTCTTCCGCGACGGCGACACCATGGTCCTCGCGGCGTCGAACGACGGCGGGGCGACCCACCCGGGCTGGTACTTCAACCTCATGGCCCATCCCACGGCGCGGGTGGAGGTGATGGGCCGTCGGCTGACCGTGCGCGCGACGGAGCTGACGGCCGCCGAGGCGGCCGCCTTCTGGCCCCGGATCCCGGCCCGCGACCCAAGCTACGAGCGCTACATCCGGGCGACCGACCGGACGATCCCGCTGGTCCGTCTCGTCCCGGTGGACGGCGAAGCGCGACCGGCCGCAAGGTGATCCTCGATGCCCGGCCGGCCGCCGCCGGAGACTCGGGGCGGCTCCACTCGCTCCCCGTGCGGCTGCGTCACCGTTCCGGCGGCCACTCGCGCACGTAGGCCTGCTGGTCCGGGAGCGTGAGGGCGCGCGGGCGCGCTCGCTGCACGCGGTCGATGGCGTCGTCGGCACCCAGGCCGGCCTCGCACAGGAGGCACGCAGCCGCCATGCCCGCCCGGTCGAGCCCGCCGCGACAGGCGATGGCGAGGGAGCCGCCGCCCCGCACCCGTCGCAGGAGCGTCGCGATCGTCCCGCGGAACATGAGGCCGTCACGCGGGAGGAGCGGGTCCCGGACCGGGAACCGGACGAGCTCGACGCCCTCTGCGGCCAGTGCCTCGCCGATCCCGGCGACCCTGCAGCGCACGAGCTCGCGGTCCTCCACGAGCAGCAGCAGCACCTCCACGCCGAGCTCCCGCAGGCGGGCGGCGTCGGTGTCGAGGTCGCGCCACTGCGCGCCCGTGTGGTACCCGACGTACCGCCGGCCGGGCAGGAAGGTGATCCCGACGGCGCCGGACGCGCAACCGTCGAGCCCCGTGAGATCGAGCGCGTCGACACGGAGCGGACTCGCGGTCGAGGTCCGCCAGGGCCGACCATCCCAGCCCGGCGCGTCCGTCTCGATGAGCCGGTCGACGAGCGACCGGACGATGTCCCGCTCCGTCAGACGACGGCGCCACGCGGGCGGGATCCCGGAGCAGCCCCAGTACGCGCCGGCGAGCCCGCCGGCGACCGCAGACGGCGTGCGGGCACCCGCTCCGTCGCCACGGGCTCGCGCCAGCGCGTCCGGGTAGTCGGCCGACGCCGCGAACGCGTCCCACCCGGCCCAGAAGTCTGAGGCGATCCGCCCGCCGCCGGGTCGCCCCCGGCGCGCCAGGAACGAGTCGAGCGGGGCGGAGCCCGCGGCGGGCGGCGCGACATCCGGGGAGATGGCGCTCGCACGACCCGCGAGCGCCGACCGGAGGTCGCGACCCGCGCGGGCCAGGACGTCGGGCCGCGCGCGCTCTCCGGCGATGAATCGACGCACGACGAGTGCGTACAGGGCGATCGCGACCTGTCCCTCGTCGAGCGGGCCGGACGAGCCGACCGCGAGATCGACGACATCGTTCGGCTCGCGTCCCCGCGCGACGAGGGGGATCGGGAGCGCCTCATCCAGGCACCGGGCTGCGCTCGCCTCGACCGTCGACTCGTCCCCGTGATCGGATGGCGCGTCCAGCAGCCGACCAAGGGCGGCGAGCATCCCGGCGCTCCCGTCGCCCCAGCTGTCGCCCGGCCCGGAGGCCGGGCCACCATCGTCGGCGACACCACCAGGCCCACCGGATGGTGCCGGATCCGAGGCCGGTTCGGAGGCCCTGCCGTGGACATCGCCCACGAGCTGGCCGTAGACGGCGCCCTCGAGCCGCTCGGGCAGCGCCGTCCGACCGGTGCCCGCCCGATCTCGGATCGCCCCCACGATCAGCTGCCGCCACGGGACCCGCGAGGATCGGTCGCGCAGGACCCGGGACTGGGCGCGAGCGTCGGGCCGCGTCACTGGTCGGGCCGCGTCACGGCGCCGCCCGGCTGGCCGCGGTCCGATTCCCCGTCGTCGCTCGTCAGGCCTCCCTGGGCAACTTGCCGACGAGGCCGATGAAGCCCCGCATGAAGCGGTGGAAGCCGTCCGAGGTGGGCCCGTACATGAGCGGGCATGCGCCGGCGATCGAGGCGATGCCGTTCTGGCGGCAGTACGCGTTCGCCTCCGACGACACGCTTCCGCCGCCGAACGGGCCGTGCATCCAGACGCGCGTGATCCCGAGCTCGTGGCACTCGCGGGCGACCGATGGGGCGACCGACGGCGTGGTCGCGATCACGACGGCATCGACCCCGCCGGGGATCGCGGCGAGGCTGCGGTAGCACGGGTCCCCCTCGACCGAGTCGGCGTTGGGGTTGACCGCGAAGACCTCGTACCCGCGATCCTTGAGACGCTTGTAGATGACGTTCCCGCCGTGCTTCCCGCCCGGCTCCCTCGAGACGCCGGCGACGGCGATCCGCTTCTGCGCGAGGAAGTCGTCGATCGCGGCGGCGGCAGTGGGCATCGCGTTCCGTCCCTTCGTGGTCGGATCCCCGGCGATCCGGGGCGATTCGGCAGCGTGGCGAACAGCGGCCACGCGGCACGAGGGTACGGCGGCGACGGGGCGTCGCTGCCAGTGCCGTTGCGCCTGCGCCGGAGCGTCGGTCGGACCGCCCGCGGAAACACGCGCCACCGGGCGGACGACCTCGGCCCCGACTCCGACCTCGGCGACGGTGGGCGGTGGGCGGTGCGTCGCCCGGAGCCAAGCCACCATGCGATCCGGGGGCCTGCAGGCCCGCCGCTTCGCGACGTCCGTCTCTGGGATCGACCGCGCCCTCTGCGGAGACTCGATCCGGTGGCAACCACCGCACGGAGGGCATCGCGGTGAGACGGAGACTCGGCCTGCTCGCACTGTCGGCACTTGCGCTCGCCGCGATCTGGTTCGAGCGGACGCGTCGCCGCGGCGACCTGCCCCACCTCGTCACCCACCGCTTCAACCCACTCGTCATGAGCATGGGCCTCGCCGGGGGACGCGTCTCGCCGTGGGCCGTGCTGGAACACGTCGGCCGCACCACCGGGACCGTCTACCACACGCCGATCTCGGTGATCGCCAGCCGGGGCTCCGACGACGTCTACATCCGCCTCTCCTACGGGAGCGACGTCCAATGGGTGAAGAACGTCCTGGCTGCCGGCCGCTGCCGGCTCCAGCAGCACGGGACGCTCTTCGACCTCGACGAGCCCGCGGTCATCCCCGCGAGCGAGAACCCGCTCGTCCCGCCGAGGGTCCGCCGGGCGCTCGATCGTGCGGGTCGTTCGTACCTGCGCCTGCGGGTGGTGAGCCGGACGCCGGGGACGCTCGACCTGCCGCCCGCCTGACGGACCGGAGGAATCCCGGACGGCCCGGGATCGACACCTCATCCGAACCAGCTGGCATCGTCATCGGGATCCGTCGCCCTCGGAGCGGTGGTCGGCGCGATGACGCTCGCCCACCAGGCGGGGTCGGGACGGAACGGCATGGCGGGAGGCCCACGGCATCCGTGCCCACGCGATAGACGAGCCCGGCCCCGGGCTCTGCACGACGCCGCGCTCGTCGGTGCCGGGCCGCTCGTCGGTGCCGGGGCGGTCGCGCCCGGGACCGCGCCCTCGGCACGGGCCCGCGACTCGGGCGGCCGGTGCGTCGGCCGCGGACCGGCTGCGTCGTGTCATCGAGGGCCACGGTGATCGGGTTCACGGTGCGACGCATGACGAAGCCGGGGGGCACGCAGCGGCGGGGCTCGCCGCCGGGCAGGCCATCGTCACCTCTGGTGCCCTGGACGATCGCGCAGTGGTCAGGGGCGAAGGGCGTGTGCGCCGCGAGCGACGGCCACCCCGAGGGTGACCATGGCCGCCGCGACAGCGAGGTAGGTGACCTCCGTCGGCGATACCACCTCATCGTCCTTCGCGAGGACGAGGATCTCGCCGACGACCCACGACGCGAGGACCGTTCCGGCCACGATCGATGCGCGGCCGCCGGCCCGGGGCGCCCGCACGGACGCGACGGCCGCGGAGGCCGCGGTGCCGCCCACCGCGCCGGCGAGCAGCAGGCCGGGCGCGACGTAGCTCGCGAACGGTGTCCCATCCAGCCACGCGGTCGGGAAGCGATCCCTCTCCAGGCCGGCGGCGAGGGCGAGGCCGCCGCCGATCGCGGTGACCGCCGTGAACGTGTCGACCGCGAAGAGCGCGACGCGGGGCAGGCGACCACTCATCGCGCCGTCTATCCCGGCTCGGAGGTGCGGGCGCGCCGGGGCCGGCCCGACCCACGTGGGGGGTGGGTCGCGGACGGCGGCATGGTCCGCTCCGCCGAGGGATCGGGCACCGGCACGACGGCCGGCGCGCCGGCCACGACCTGGACGGTGAGCGGTCCGGGAGTCGCCGGGAGGCCCGCGACGATCCGCGGCGTGACCTCGCGATCGAGGTAGGACTGTGGGGAGCTGCCGTCCGCCGGGAGCTGCAGATCGAGCCACGCGACGAACGAGGGGTCGAAGGTCACGGCGTACCCGGCGCGCTCCAGCCGCGCGGCCAGTGGGTCGAGGAGCTCGCGGCCGATCCACGATGCGCGGGCGTCGGTCGCGGCGATCGAGACCGATCCGCTGATCACGTCGCAGCCGCCCACGAGGACGGGGCCCAGGCGCGCAGCGAGGAGGGCGGCCGCCGGCGCGTCGCCGTCGGTGCCGACGTTCGGCGCGGTCATGAGGACGACCGCGGCGCCGAGCGGGATGCGCCGGCCCATGGCATCCGTGAACGACCCGGCCACGAGGGCCGCCGCGACCGTGTCGCGGATGGCCAGGGCGCAGGAGTCGATGCCTCTCAGGAGGACGACCTCCCACGGCGACCTGCGAAGCTCGTGGAGAGGGAGTGGGCGATCCGAGCCGATGAGTCCGGGAGCCGAGCCCAGCAGCGTCGAGATCGACGAGTCGTCGGTCATGCCCGAGAGGTCGACGTCGATGACGGCGGTGTCCCGGCCGAACAGGGTCCGGGCCAGGGTGGCGGCCAGCGTCGTGGCGTTCCCCGACGCGCCGCCGCAGAGGAGGACGACCGCATCCGGGCGCTCGCCGCGCGCATCGAGACCGCGGAGCGATACCCCGAGGCGCCCGACCAGCGCCGTCGAGGCGGTCGGCTCGAGCAGCGCGCGGTCCCGCAGCACGGCGGAGAGCGTCGCGAGCCGCGCGGTCGGGTCGAGCGGCATGCCCACGAGGGCGGCCACGGCCTCACGCGCGGTCGGGACGTCGACCACTGTCCGGCCATGGGTGATGGCGTACGCCACCGACTGCTCGATGAGGTCGACGCCCTTGTCCGGGAACGACCGGTTCGGAAGGAACTGCTCGGCAAGCGCGACGAGCTCCGACAGCGCGGCGTCGCTCACCTCGATCCCTCGGAGGCGGGCGAGGCCGTCGCGGACCGCGACGAGCACGGCGCGGACCGCCGCCTGGTCCATCGGCTCGACGGGGATCTCCGTGAAGCGCCGCGCGAGCGCGGTCTCCGGCTCGATGTCCGCCTGGAACTCCTCTGCGGTCGTGGCGCCGATGCACGCGATCTCGCCGCGCGCGAGAGCGGGCTTCAGCGACTCGGCGAGGTCACGGACCGCGGGCGCCGCGAGGAGGTGGATCTCGTCGAAGAACACGACGACCGAGGGATGACGGACCTCGACGAGGAAGTCGCCGAGGAGCGCAGGGTCGGCGCCGATCCCGGCGGCCAGTGAGAGGAGCGGTACGTCGAAGACGCGGATGTCGCGGAGGGCATCCGGGACCGCGGCGGCAGCGATCCGCAGGGCCAGTCCCTCGACGATCGCCGTCTTCCCCGAGCCGGCCGGCCCCACGAGCAGCGGGTTGCGCTTCGTCCGCCGGAGGAGGACCTCCTCGACGGCGTCGAGCTCACGGTCGCGGCCCACGATCGGTCCGATCCTGCCGTCGCGCGCCAGGCCCACCAGGTCACGCCCGAACCGCTCGACGGTCGGCGTCGACGACGCGCGCGCGGCCCACATCGTCGTCGTCGCCATCGCATCGGCCTCGTCGACGGTCGTCCGCCCGGCGACGATCGCCGCGGCGACCGCCTGCTCCAGGAGGTCGATCGCCTTGTCGGGGAACCGTCGGTTCGCGATGGATCGGTCCGCGAAGTCGAGCAGGACGTCGAGCGCCGCGTCCGAGACGGTCACGCCGCGGCTCCGTGCCAGGGCATCCCGCACGCTCACCAGGATCGGCCGCGATGCTGTCCGGTCGAGCTCGGGCACCACGACGGTCGTGAACCGACGGGCGAGGGATGGATCCTTCGCGATCGTCGCGCGGTAGTCCTCGGGGGTCGTCGCCCCGATCACGGCGATGTCCCCGCGCGACAGGGCCGGCTTGAGCGCTTCGTCGGCGCCGGCACCGCCGTCCGTGCGGCCCGCACCGGCGAGGACGTGGATCTCGTCGAGGAAGAGGATGATCCCGGGCTGGCTCGCCTCGGACACGAGCTGCGAGACGCGTTCCTCCAGCTGTCCGCGGTACTGGGTCCCGGCCGTGATCGCGGCGATCGGCACCTCCACGATCCGCACGCCGAGCAGCGGCGCCGGGACCCGGCGGGCGACGATCCGCTGGGCGAGACCCTCGACGATCGCGGTCTTGCCCACGCCGGCCGGTCCGAGCAGCACCGGGTTACGCTTTGTGCTGCGGACGAGGATCTCGATCATCCACGCGGTCTCGTCCTCCCGGCCGAGGACCGGGGCCAGGGACCCCTCCGCGGCGAGCTTCGTCAGGTCGCGACCGATCGAGTCGAGCAGCGGTGTCGGGCGCGACGACGTCCCGCCGATCGCCGGGGCACCCGGGGTCGACTCCGCCGCGACCGGGAGGCGAGCCGCGGGCGATGCTCCAGGTGGTGGAGCGATCGGGGCGGCCGCCGGCATGGCCCCGGACCCGGCGACGCCGGTCGCGGCAGGAGACCCGGCCGGCGTTCCCCCGATCGCGGCCGTACGCAGCGACGCCTCGGTCAGCTGGTCGAGGTTGCGCTGGAGCCACCCGAACGCGAGGTCCAGTCCGGGCGGCTGCCCTGCCGGCGACCCCGGCCCGGGCGGGTCGTCCGCCATGGGATCAGCGGACCCGCTCGCGCTCGGTCACGGGCGCGGGCGCCGGGACGGCTGACGTCCCGGCGGGCTCCTCGATCGCGACCGGTGCCGGGACCGGGGCGGTCGCCGCTGCTTCCGCGGGCATCGCCTGGCTCGGCACGGCCACGGCCGGGGCCGTCGAGGTCCCGTCGAGGCTGAGCGAGCTCACCGCGAACTTCTCGGCGAGGAACCGGCCGTTGGCGAGGAGCTTGTCCGAGTCGTGCCGCGCCATGTCGTCCGCGACGTCGGCGAGCCGCCTGTCCATCAGGTCGAGCTGGTCGAGGAGGACGTCGTGCGGCGTGCGGCCATCGGCGATCGCACGCCGCTCTGCGACGGCCCGCGGCATGCGCAGGTAGGTGGAGAACGCGTCCGGGAGGTACGCGAGCGCCGTCTGGCGGATGAGGTAGACGTTGGGGTCCGCACCATCGCCGGGCACCGCTTCCATGTCGAGCGTGCGGAGGATGGATGCCTGGATGCTCTGGACCTTGGCGTACAGGTCCGGCGCGACCTTCCCGCGCAGTGCCCGCACGAGCCTGTCGAGGCCGTCACGGACCTCCGACGCATCCTGCGACGAGCCGATCTTGAGCGCGAGCCCGCGCTCGCCCGGTACCACGAGCACGCCGATGAGATAGAGCCCGGCGGTGATCGGCAGCCAGAGAGGCCCCGCGACGATCCCGACGAAGTGGAGCGCGAGGCCGCCGAGCGCGAGCGCGGACCCGACGATGTTCCGCCGCGAGTAGAGGTAGGCCTCGAGGCGACGCACGGCTACTGGTATCCCCGGATCTGCTTGAAGATCGTCTCGAGCGACGTGGACGTGGCGTCGAAGAGCGCGCCACCGGTGAGCGCCGCGATGGAGCTCATCGCGTCCTTGCTCCCGTCGCCGAACAGCACCGTGTACGTGTGGATGGCGCGCGCCTGGTCCGGCAGCGCCGCGTAGTCGCTGGCGAACTGGTCGGGGCTGATCCCGTCGTTGTTGTCGCCGTCGGTCATGAGCACGATCGATGACAGCCTGTTCGGGTCCGCCGCCTGCTCCTTGACGATCTGCTGGTATGCGGCGTCGAGGGCCGAGTAGATCGCCGTGCTGTTGTACGTCCGCAGGCCGTTCACGTAGTCGCGGATCGCGGTCATGTCCGGCCCGTCGGGGGCCGTGTCGTCGATCGTGAACTCCCTGGTCTCGATGACGTCGGTCGAGAACGTGATGATCGTCACCTGCTCCCGCGCGCGGAACCGGGCGAACTTCCCGGTGATGCTCGGGTCTGTCCCCGTCAGCGCGGCCATCGCCGCCTTCAGCTGGTCGAGCCGCTCGCCGGCCATGGAGCCCGACAGGTCGAGGACGAAGATCGCCGAGGCCGGCTTGCGCGCCACGTCGAGGTAGGCCGTGATCAGCGCGTCGATCGTCTCGAGCCTGGCCGGGAACGGCAGCTCGATGAGCGTCTGCGTCGAGAACCGCGGGTCAAGGGGCACGCCGGGGATGGCCGGCCGACGCAGGGTGTCGGTCATGATCCGCTTCTGCACATCGGGCGTCCGCAGGTAGGCCGTGACCTTGTCGAACGCGTCTCGCTTCGATGCGTTGAGGAGCATGAAGGGGTAGTCCGCGGTGACGATCCCCTCCTTCGGGTAGATGAGCTCCAGCGGCTCGTGGAGCTTCCCCGAGCCGTTGAGGCTCATGAGGATCGACTCGTAGTTCACGATCCCGTCGACGGTGTCCTGGTCGCGCACGTACGAGTCGGCGAGAAACCCGGAGCTGCCGGCAGTCAGCGTCTGGCCCTTGAAGAACTCCTTGAGCGCCGCCGTGTCGATCGTCCCGGTGTCGATCGAATCGGAGCTCCCGGAGAGCGCCGAGGCCACGCCCACGAGCGCGACGAGGCCGCTGTTCGACGCCGCGGGGTTCGTCATCGCGAAGCGGAAGGAGCCGTCGGCCGACTTGGCCTGGATGTCCTTCCACGTCACGTTCGGGTTGCCGGTCCAGCCGAACCTGTCGGCGGCGCTCTTCTTCACCCCGATGACGACGGGGCTCAGCATGATCTTCTGCTGGGCGACGACCCGGCTGCCGGCACCCGGGAGAAGCGAGAGGTAGTTGCCGGTGCTGAACCAGGCGGCATCCGTCGTGGCGCCGTTGGCGATCGCCTCCGCGCCCTCGATCGTGCCGGAGTAGGCCATCTGGACCGTGACACCCGTCGCGGCCCTGATGTCGGCGAGGAGCGGCTCGAGGTCCTTCACCTCGGAGCCAGCCATGACCGTCAGCGTGTTCGAGTCGCCCGGGCCGGGCGTCACCGAGGCGCCGCAGCCTGCGAGCAGCCCCGCCAGGAGGACGCCGACGAGGGCGGCTCCGAGGGCGGACAGGGCCCGTCGACTCACCGGCCGGCCGTCCCCGCTCCGCCAGTCGCCGCCTCGGCGCCGTCCCTGGCGCTCACGCGGTCCAGGTAGGCCTGCGACTTCGTGATCTCGGTCGAGAGCGCCGTGACCGTCTTCTGCATCGAGTCGAGGGCGGAGACGCGGAACGTGTCGATCTCGTCCATCGTCGCGTAGATGTTCTGGAACGCCGACTGGAGCTTCGCGATGTCGACGGTCGCCGACGCCGCCTGCTCGTTGATGGCGCCGGACTGCTGGTGGAGCATCTGCCCGGTCGACTCGATGAGGTTGGACGTGGTCGTGTTCAGGGCCGTGATCTGGTCGAGGACGAGCTTCTGGTCCGAGAGCGCCTGCGCCACGATCACCGCGGTGCGCAGGGCGGAGACGGTGGTCGTCGTGGCCCGCTGGACGCCCCGGATGAGCTCCAGGTTGTTGCGGCGGATGATGTCGAGGGCGAGGTAGCCCTGGACGCTCACCGCGAGCTGCGTGAGCAGGTCCTGGTTCTTCTGGCGGACGGAGAAGAGCATGTCCTCCTTCAGGACCTTCGCCCGCTCGGGGTCGGTCGCCTCGAGCGCGGCGATCTTCGCGGCCAGCGCGGTGTCCAGGCTCTGGGCGAGGTACGAGTACTGGCGCAGGCGGCCCATGACCGCCCAGAGGTTCACCTTCTCCTGCTCGATCGCGGCGTTGTCGCGCTGGAGCTCGTCCTGCCCGTGATAGAGGGCGGTGATGACCACGTCGATCTGGTGCTGGCTCGATCGGTACTTGTCGAAGTAGTCACGGAGCTTGTCGCCCGTGCCGAACGGCAGGATGCCGAGGAGCTTGTGCGGGCTGAAGAGATCGCCCTGGGTGGACGGGTCGAGGTCCTCCATCTGGTGGCGCAGCTGGAGCAGCGACTTGCTGACGGCCGAGGTCTCCGTGATGCCGCCGCTCTGCATCGCCGCCATCGGCTTGTCCAGGAGGCGGTTCGACACCGATGCGGACGCCCGGATGTCGTCGTCGCCGAGCTTCCCGATGTCGCGGATCCGATCGCTGAAGGCCTGGCTGTGCGTGTCGAGCGTCGTGACGGCGTCCAGGTAGCCCGCGACCATCGCGTCGAGCCTGGCCCTGTCGGCGGCGCCGATCGGAACGGCGCCCTCGGCCTGAGCTGGCGCGACGATGGCGACCGGCGCCGGCGCCTCGAGGACGAGGGTGGCGGTCGTCGTCGCAGCCGGCGGCGTCCGGGTCTCGACGGCGGGCGGCGCGATAGCCAGGGAGGGCGCCGGGATCTCGAGGGACTGGTCGGTCATCGGGTGGCTCCTGTTCCGGTGGGGGCGTTCGTGTCGGCCCGGCTGGCGTGCGTCACGACGGCGAAGGGGACGGCGTGGCGACCGGGGTGCCCTGGCCGTTGTAGTCGGCCTCGAGGCGCGTGATCATCGCCTCGAGCGTCTCGTAGGTCGGGGGATCGATGACGTTGATGAGGCTCGCCGGGACGGCGAGCTTGTGGTCCGCGACGAACTTCGTGAACGCGGGCGTGTCCGTCGTCCGGAAGCCGTACTGGGTCGCGAGGGAGCGCATCTCGGGGTCGTTCGTCAGGAAGTCCCCCAGCTTGATGCCGTTCGGCGTCAGGCCCACGAACGTGTGCTTCGAGAAGATCGTGGGATCCGGGTACATGAGCACCATATCCGGCGTGATGCTGCCGTCCGCTGCGGCAGCCCGCTGGATGAACTGGCTCTCGTAGATCATGACCATGGGACTCTTGCCGATGCCCTGGACCAGGTAGTCGTCGAACGGCTCCTCCGAGCTGCTCGCGACGAAGCCCTGGCGAAGGAACAGCGGCGCCAGCCGGTCCATGAGCTTCGCGACCTCGGCGTCGTTCTGCACGATGTTGGCGCCGTTCGCCACGTAGGACGCGAGCGACAGGTACATCGCCGCCGAGTTGGACTTCCGCACGTCCGTGGACGTGACGAGGATGCTCTTGTTCACCGGGTAGGCGCTGTTGCCGGGCAGGTCCTTCCAGCGCGTGTTCTTCGCGACGAGGTCCATGTAGGCAGCGACGTCGAGCGTCGTCACGTCGCCGGTCGTGTGGACGACGCCGGCGGCGGTGAGGAGGTCGACGATGGGCTTCCAGGTCGCGATCGCCATGGGCGTGTAGAAGGGGACGAACGCCTTCGAGCCCGGGTGGTCGACGCGGATCTTCTCGGCGGCCGGGACGCCGGCAGGGAATGCGAAGTCCGCCTTCGACAGGTCGGTGGCGGCGATCTGGCGCGATCCGGCCGTGGTGACGCTCACCGCGAAGCCGCCACGCTGGAGCGCCGCGACGACGCGGGGATCCTTGAAGAACGCGTCCTTCTCCGACCCGATGTAGCCGGTGAGCGCGACGGTGCTCGGCGCGAGTGCCTGGCCGGCGGACGAGATGATGCCGACGCCGACGCCGACGACGAGGAGGATCGCGAGTCCGAGGGCGGCGAGCCGCCCGGGGGTGGTTTTCATCGCTCGGACGACTCGGACGCGATCATCGTCGGCACATGATGCCGGTATTCGCTCCGGGCTGCCGCGTTGACATTGTTAGCGTGTGTGGGACGTCGGTACCCGGAGGCTCCCGGCGATCGGTCGCCGCCAACGAGAACGATCGACGTTGGCGCCTCGTCCTCCGGAGTCGACCGACGCCGGGGCATGCCCGCCGGCGTCGGTCGAGCCGGGCCCGCTACGCGCTCTGCTCGTCGTCGTCCGCTTCCTCGCCCTCGGCGACCGACCCGTCCTCGTCGTCCTCGTCCTCGTCCTCGACCGCGAGGACCGCCAGGACGGCGTCGTCCGCCGCGTCCTCGCCGATGATGTCCGCCGCGACGAGCACGTCGATGGCCTCGCGGGCCGCCTCCGCCTCGAGGAAGTCCGCCGCGATCAGCACGCGGAGCGTTCGCACGACGGCGGCAGCCTCGACCGCGTCGGCCTCCTCGACGGCATCCCCGGCCTCATCAGAGGCCTCCTCTTCGACGTCGAGCGCCATGAAGACGACCTGCGTGGCCTCGTCCTCCGCCTCGCTCTCGATGAGTCCTGCGGCGAGGAGCGTCTCGACGACGTCCTCGGCCGCGGCGTCTTCGACGGCGAGGGCCGTGGCGACGACGTCGGCCGCCTCGGAGATCGCGGCCTCCTCGATGAGCTCGGCGGCGGCGAGGGTCTGGGCGACCTCGAGCGCGGCCGCGAACTGAACGGCCTCGAGCGCCTCGATCGCCTCCTCGGCCTCCACCTTCATGCGCAGCTCCATGCCGACGAGCGCGAGGGCGTCGGGCGAGATCATCGCCTGCATGATCGAGTGGCCGCCGGCATCGGCGATCGCGTCGCGCAGGCGCGCCGCCCAGTGGTGCTCGATGACGAGGATCGCGGCGGCCCCGCCGGCAGGGATCGCATCGGCGAGCTCGCGGATCCGGTCGACGCCGAGGCCGGCGTCGCGCTCGAGGACGGCGAGGGCTCCGAGCTCGGACCCGGCGATCGCGGTCTCGAAGCCGCCGGCACCCAGGCCGATGAGGCCACCCGCGATGGCGCCCAGGCGCATCCTCTCCGCCTCGGAGAGGTCGGTCAGGTGCATCGCGTCGCTGACGTCGCCAGCCTCGTCCTTCCGGACGAAGAGGACGTCGATGATCCGGATGACGCCGCGCTTCCGGGCCCGGCGCAGCTCGGCCATGATCGCGCCGGTCGCCTCGAACTCGTCGAACCCGATGACGAACACCTGGACCGGGCCCGTCACGTGCTTCTCGCTCATGCCGCCACTCCTTCCGCTCCGTGTCCGGTACCCTCGCCGGTCTGCGTAAGCGCCTCATGGACGGCACGTGAACGCTCCCGCCCACGACCCGTCGGAGCGGGCGCGCGCGAATGCAGCGCGGGAGTGCAGCCCGGGCGGCGATCGAGGGTGGAGGTGGCCGGGAAGGGACGTCGGCGCCGTCGCGCCGAGTCGATCGGTCGATCGACTGGCCGCGCTCCCCTACCCGACCTCGATGTCGGCGACGATCCCGACGTGATCGGATGGGTAGAGCGTGGGGTCCCCGACCGCCGGCCTGTCCCACGCGAGTCGCGCGGACGCGGCGCGGGCCGCCCCGCGGAGCCAGATGTAGTCGAGGCAGTCCGGGTCGCCGTCCGTGTCCATCCCGGGCGCCTGGAGACCGGACGGCCACGTCACCGCCGGCTCGGCGCCGTTCGCCTCCGCGAAGGCCGACCGCCAGCCGGCAGCCAGCATGCGGGCGTACGCCGGCTCCCGCGGGTCGGCGTTGAAGTCGCCCATGACGAGCCGCGCATCGGCCGCCGGGGCATCATCGAGCCACGCGAGTGCCGCGGCGACCTGCGCGTCGCGCTCCGCGGCCCCGTCCACCGCGTGATGGAGATGCGTCACGACGACGACGACCAGCGCGCCCCCCGGCAGCGTCGCGACGATGCGGTGGGCGGATCGGTCGAGGCCCAGGTCGAGGCGCTCGACCGCGTCGACGGCGAGGCCCTCGCGGACGAGGAGGCTGTTCCCGTATTCGGGTCGTCCCGCCCAGCCTCGGATCGCGCGGTACGTGGCCGGGCCCGCAGCGCCGAGGAGGCGGTCCTGCTGCAGCGGGTACACGACCTCCTGGAGCCCCAGGAGATCGGGTGCGGCCGCGGCCGTGTCCGCGAGGAGGAGCGGCAGCCGCTCGTCCCATCGGTCGGCGAGGTTGCGGATGTTCAGCGTGGCGACGCGGATGCGCTCGGTCACCGGGGCATCCTACCCGGCCGGGAAGGGGTCGGCGGCCGGGAGGCGGGCGCCTGATCCGGCCCCGCCGTCGGTCGTGCCCGCGAGCGATCAAGCAGACGTCTCACCGCGAGGGTATCGTCCGCTGGTCCGGCCGCGGTGGAGGTCACGCGCGGGAACAGGAGCAGGCGGGAGACGGCGATGCGTGTGGACCAGGCGAGCCCGGGATCGACGGCGGAAGAGGACCCGGGGATGGGCCGGCCGGCGGGGATGCCGGAGCTCGTCCGCTGGGTCGACGAGATCGCCGCGCTGGCGACGCCGGACCGCGTCCACTGGTGCGATGGCTCGGACGAGGAGTACCGCGCGCTCTGCGACGACCTGGTGGCAGCCGGCACGTTCGTCCGGCTCTCCACGGAGCGGCGGCCCGACAGCTTCCTTGCGCGCTCCGACCCGAGCGACGTCGCCCGGGTCGAGGACCGCACCTTCATCTGCTCACGTGACGCGGCCGACGCCGGGCCCACGAACAACTGGCGCGACCCCGACGAGATGCGGGCCACGCTCACCGACCTGTTCCGCGGCTCGATGCGCGGCCGCACGATGTTCGTGATCCCGTTCTCCATGGGGCCCATCGGGTCGCCGATCAGCCGCCTCGGCGTCCAGATCACGGACTCGGCGTACGTCGTCGTGAACATGCGGATCATGACCCGCATGGGCGTCGCCGCCCTCGACGCCATCCGCGCGACCGGCGAGTTCGTGCCGTGCCTCCACTCCGTGGGCGCGCCGCTGGCCCCGGCCGAGCAGGACGTCCCGTGGCCGTGCGACGCCGAGACGAAGTACATCGTCCATTTCCCGGAGACGCGCGAGATCTGGTCGTACGGATCCGGCTACGGCGGCAACGCGCTGCTTGGGAAGAAGTGCTACGCGCTCCGGATCGCCTCGGCGATCGCCCGCGACGAGGGCTGGCTCGCGGAGCACATGCTGATCATCAAGGTCACCGCGCCGGACGGCCGCCGCAAGCACTTCGCCGGCGCGTTCCCGTCGGCCTGCGGGAAGACGAACCTGGCGATGCTCGTGCCCACCCTGCCCGGCTGGAAGGTCGAGACGATCGGTGACGACATCTGCTGGATGCGCTTCGGCGACGACGGCCGACTCTACGCGATCAACCCGGAGGCGGGCTTCTTCGGGGTCGCGCCGGGCACGAGCGAGAAGACGAACCCCAACGCGATCCGCACACTCAGCGCCAACTGCATCTACACGAACGTGGCGCTCACCGACGACGGCGACGTCTGGTGGGAGGGCCTGACCGATACGCCGCCTGCGCATCTCATCGACTGGAAGGGCCAGGACTGGACGCCCGATGCGGGACGTCCCGCGGCCCATCCGAACGCGCGATTCACGGCACCGGCGGGGCAGGACCCGGCGATCGCCGACGAGTGGGAGGACCCGGCGGGCGTCCCCATCGACGCGATCATGTTCGGCGGGCGGCGGGCGGGCGTGGTGCCCCTGGTCCGCGAAGCGTTCGACTGGACGCACGGCGTGTTCATGGGCTCGATCATGAGCTCCGAGACGACCGCGGCAGCCTTCGGCGAGGTCGGGAAGCTCCGCTTCGACCCGTTCGCCATGCTCCCGTTCTGCGGTTACAACATGGCCGACTACTGGAGCCACTGGCTCGACGTGGGGCGCGCGACCACGCCGGAGCATCTGCCCCGGATCTTCTATGTCAACTGGTTCCGGCGGGACGCCGACGGCCGCTTCCTCTGGCCCGGCTTCGGCGAGAACAGCCGCGTCCTCGAGTGGATGTTCCGGCGCTGCGACGGCGAGGGCGAGGTCGAGGAGACACCGATCGGCCTGCTTCCGGCGCCGGGCGACCTGGACACCACCGGGCTGGCGATGCAGGCCGGGGACCTCGCCGAGCTGCTTCGCGTTGACAGGCAGGCGATCCTCGCCGAGATGCCCCAGTTCCTCGAGCACTACGCCCGCTTCGGCGACCGGCTCCCGGCGGAGCTCGCCGAGCAGCTCGCGACGATGGGCCGACGCCTGGGGGCATAGCGCCCCGACGCTGCTCGTCCGGCGTCAGAACACCCGGCGCAACCCGGGGAGCCGCCGGAGGATCAGCGCGCTCACTGCCAGCGACGCAGCGAGCGTCACGACGATGAGGATCGTCACCTTCACGAGCGACGGGGCCGGAAGGTCGAGGAGGAAGTAGGCCAGCGGGTACAGGATCAGCGGGTGGACGTAGTAGATGCCGAACGAGTTGGCGGCGAGTGTCCGCCACGCGCGCCCGGCGCCGTTCACCCAGCGCTGGAAGACCGCGAGGCCGGCCATGATCGCGGTGAGGCAGAACGCGGCGAACAGGATGGCGGCCACGGCACGCTCGGGCACCGTCACGGGCGTTCCCGACATCCGGACGGCGAGGTAGGCGATCCCGGTGAGGGCGCAGCCCCAGCCCCACGGCGCGAGTCCCGGCCGGAAGCCCGTGGCGCTGAGCCAGCCGCGCCGCTCCGCGTAGATGCCGAGGATGAAGTAGCCGGCGTAGAAGGCGACGCGCGCAGGCTGGACGACGAAGAGGATCGACAGCGGCCGCCAGTCGTCGAGGCCGAAGTACGGCGCGGCGAGGATCGAGCCGGCCGCCGTCAGTGCGAGGAACGCCACGAAGACGCGCGGACGCGGCTGCTCGACGCGCGGCGTCGACGCCTGCAGGCGAGTGCTGGCGAGGTAGACCCATGTCAGGAGCACGAAGCAGGCGAACAGGACGCCGAGGAACCAGTAGACCGACTGCTGGAACATCGGACCCCAGAAGTCGTGCGTCCAGAACTGCAGGTAGCCGGTCGGCACGTGGCGGGAGACGTAGGTCATGTACGTCGCGAGCGGGGCCAGGAAGACGACCGCGAACGCCCACGGGAGCGCCAGGCGCACGAGCTTCTCGCGCAGGAAGCCACCCGGCCCTCGTCGAACGAGCGACGGAAGAGCGAAGTACCCCGCCACGAAGAAGAGCGCGGGCATCAACGGCACGTCGACGAGCAGGACGACGATCGTGAAGAGCGCGCTGCCGTGCGGATCCACGACGTACCACCAGGTGGGTGCCGGGATCATGTAGGTGATCGAGGCGTGCAGCACGATCACCATGACGATGACGAAGGCGCGCAGGTTGTCGAGGAAGAACAGCCGCGGCTTCTCGCTCATGACGCTCCGATCCAACGGAAGGGTCCGGCATCCGCCGCGACCCCGGCCGCGACGAGCACGTCGCGGTCGAGTGTGGGCCGCACGCCGACCCGCTCATCAGGGCCGCGCGGACCGGGTTCGAGGAACCGACCGGCCCGCGAACGGACTCAGCGGCCGTCGAGCGCGGCGCCCTCCGCACAGGCAGCGACCACCCCGAGCCCCGCCAGCCGCGCCACGGTCCCGCGGCCGCGGACGGTCCACGCTGCAACGTCGAGGCCGGCTGCATGCGCGAGCGCGACGGACGGAGCCCGGATCGAGCGATGCTCGGCGGCGATCCCGCTGCAACCGAGGACGGAGGCACGGCGGACGCCGCGCGGCCCGAGGACGACGACGATGAGCCAGGTGGGCCACTCGGGCGCCAGCGCGCGGACGGTCCGGAGGGCGGCAGCGTCGAACGACGACACGACGACCCCCTCGGGCGGGTCGCCGCGCGCGCTCCGCAGCAGAGGCACGACGGCCGAGCCCACGTCCTCCTTCAGCTCCACGTCGAGGAAGGCTCGCCGCGGCACGGCCGCGAGGACCTCGCGGAGGGTGGGCACGCCCACCGACGCGAGCTCCGCCGTCGACAGGTCGGCCACGCGGTCGGACCGCCCGTGGACCCGCGCGAGCGTCGCGTCGTGGATGACGACGGGAGTGCCGTCTCGAGCGGCGCGGACGTCGAACTCGAGCCCGTCGCAGCCCGGCACCGCGAGGCCGGTGAGGAACGCGTCGATGCCGTTCTCCACGGCATCACGGTGGTCGCCGCGATGGGCCAGGACGAGCGGGCGCGGGGGCGCGGTCACGGGTCGATCCCGGTCGCGGTCTCGCTGTCGTCTGGCCGCCCCTGGTCGATGGTCGTCTCGATCGTCTCGACCCGCGGGATCGTGACCCGGAACGTGGACCCCAGGCCTGGCACCGACTCGACGGCGACCGTGCCGCCGTGCCCCTCGACGACGTGGCGGACGATGGCGAGGCCCAGGCCGGTCCCGCTCTCGCCGCGGCGCCGCGCGCGGTCGGCCTTGTAGAACCGTTCGAAGATGCGGTCGATGTCCGCGCGGGCGATCCCGATGCCCTGGTCGACGACCGCGACCGTCACCGCGTGGGGCCGGACCTCGACGACGACCCTGACGACGTCCCCCGGGGCGCTGAACTTCACCGCGTTGTGGAGCAGGTTGAGGAGCGCCTGGCCGAGCCGGTCCTCGTCACCGCGGATCGTCGGCACCTCGGGCGGAGGATCGATCACGAGCGTGACGCCCTGGCGCTCGGCGAACGGCCGCAGGCGCTCGACCTGGGCGCGCGCGACGGCAGCGAGGTCCACGTCGTCGAACCGGAGCCGCTGGCCGGACTCGATCGTCGCGAGGTCGAGGAGCTCGCCCACCATCTGCGCGAGGTAGCCGGCCTCGACTTCGATCCGGGTGACGCGCTCACGGACCCGCGGCGTGAGGTCGTCCGCGTCGCGGGCGATCGACTCGGCGAGGAGTGACAGGTTCGTGATCGGCGTCCGCAGCTCGTGTGAGAGGTTGCCGATGAACTCGGCCCGGATCCGCTGGAGCCGGCGCATCTCGGTCACGTCCTCGAGGACGACCCAAGCATCGCCGCCTGCGACGGCGCGGACGCGAGCGACGAAGGCGCGATCGTCGTCGGACCGGGGTGGGAGGTCCGCGACAGCCGACCCTCGATCGCGGGCCACCGCGATGAGCTCCTCGACGCGATGGTCGAGGAAGGCCTCCATCATCGTCCGACCGCCGAGCGACCGCGGCCGCCGGCCGAGGAGCGTGTGCGCGGCGAGGTTCGCGAACGTGACGATGCCGTCCGGACCGACGCGGATCACGCCCTCGACGAGCGCGTCCGCGAGGACGCTCAGCTCGGCCTGGGCGGGCGGCCTGGCGGTCACCGCCCAGGCGTCCCTGGGCAGCGCCGAGGGATCCGTCCGATGGGGAGCGGATGGGGTGGGGATCGGCTCACCCACGGACCTGCCGGAGCCGACCGCGCGCGCCTCCAGGTCCTCGATCCGTGCGAGGAGCGACGCCAGCTCGGCCGCGTCCACGCCGACCCGGGGATCCAAGGCGGGGGGCGCAAGGGGCTCGTCCGCGCGTGGCACGCCTGGCCGGCGAGCCTCAGCCGCGGAGGAGCGCCTCGACCTCCGAGAGGGGCATGACCGACCGCTCGCCCGTCGCGCGAACGGTGACCTCCGCTCCGCCGGCGGCAAGGCTCCGCGGGCTCACGGTGACGATGAGCGGCATGCCCATGAGCTCGGCATCGGTGAACTTCACCCCGGGCGACTCGTCGCGGTCGTCGTAGAGCGCCTCGCGTCCGGAGGCGGCAGCGAGTGCGTGGAGCCCGTCCGCGACCTCCGCCACCTTCGGGTCGCGAACAGCCCCGATCGCGACGATGTGCGCCGCGTACGGGGCGACCTCGGCCGGCCAGGCGATGCCCTTCTCGTCGTGGTGGGCCTCGACGATGCAGGCGACCGCGCGCCCCACGCCGATGCCGTAGGAGCCCATGACGATCGGGTGCTCGAGCCCGTCCTCGCCGAGGTAGTTGGCGCCCAGGGCGGTGGTGTACTTCGTCCCGAGCTTGAAGATGTTCCCGACCTCGATGCCGTTGCGGAGGATGACGGGCGAACCGCAGGTGGGACAGCCGTCGCCCTCGCGGGCGCTCGACAGGTCGACCACGAGATCCGGCGTGTAGTCGCGGGGGATGTTGACGTTCCGGAGGTGATAGCCCTCGCGATTGGCGCCGGCGACGAGGTTGGACGACCGGGCGACGAGCTCGTCGACGACGACGAGCGCCCCGCGGGCGCCGATCGGCGACGCGTAGCCGGGGACCATCCCCGTCGCCCTGATCTCGTCGACCTGCGCGGCTCGCAGCGTGGACGCCTTGATGGCGTTCACGAGCTTCGTCTCGTTCACCTCCATGTCGCCCCGGACGATGGCAGCGACGAACCGCTCCCCGTCCGCGACGAAGAACGCCGCCTTCGCGGTCCTCTCCGCGTCGACGCCGAGGAACGCGGCGAGGTCCGCGATCGTCGCGGTGCCGGGGGTCTCGACCTCCTCGAGCGGCAGGGGTTCCTCGGCCGGCGGCTCGGAGGCGCGCGTCCTCGCCACCTGGCGGTTCGAGGAGAAGCCACACTTCTCGCAGAGCACGAGGACGTCCTCGCCGGCGGGGTTGAGGAACATGAACTCGTGGGCCTGCGAGCCACCCATCATCCCGACGTCGCTCGCGACGGCGACCGCCCCGATCCCGAGACGCTCGAAGATGCGCGCGTACGCCCCGTACTGCTTCTGGTAGCTCACGTCGAGGCCGGCCTCGTCCACGTCGCACGTGTACGCGTCCTTCATGACGAACTCGCGGACGCGGATGAGCCCGCCGCGCGAGCGCGGCTCGTCGCGGAACTTCGTCTGGAAGTGGTAGACCATGAGGGGCAGCTGCCGGTACGACTGCACGATGTCGCGCAGCAGGTCGGCGACGACCTCCTCGTGGGTCATCGCGAGGACCATGTCGTGACCGCCGCGGTCCTTGAACCGCGCCATCTCCGGCCCGATCGCGTACCAGCGACCGGTCTCCTTCCAGAGGTCTGCCGGGTGGACGACCGGCATCTCCATCTCCTGGCTGCCGATGGCGTCCATCTCCTCGCGGATGACCTGCTCGACGCGCTTCGCGACGCGGTACCCGAGCGGCAGCAGTGTGTAGATGCCGGCGCCGAGCTGCCGGACATAGCCGGCGCGGACGAGGAGGCGGTGAGAGGGCATCTCCGCATCGGCCGGGTCGTCGCGGAGCGTCGTGAAGAAGAGCTGGGACAGGCGCATGGACGACAGGATACCCGGCCGGACGCCCTGACCGGTTCGCGCACCGGTCCGCGCACCATCCCGTGCGTCGTGGCGGCTCGCGCGGCGGCCCGCCCGTGGCGTAGTGTGAACGCCGTTCATCTAGTTAATCGCCGGCCCGGGGGATGTGGTTCGCCTCCGCGATCATGGCGGAACCCCTGGGGGAGGTGGTCCCGACGAACCTGGCGATGGTCACTCCCGCCCTCGCGGTCGTCGTCGTGCTCGCCGTCGTCTTCGACTACGTCAACGGCTTTCACGACACGGCGAACGCGATCGCCACGTCCGTGGCCACGCGTGCACTGCGGCCCGCCCACGCGATCCTCATGGCGACCGCGTTCAACTTCATCGGCGCGTTCGCCGGGACGGCCGTCGCGAAGACGATCGGGTCCGGCCTCGTGGACGACCAGACGACGACCACGGCGATCATCATCGCCGCGCTCATCGGCGCGATCGCCTGGGACCTCATCACGTGGCGCCTCGGGCTGCCAAGCTCGAGCAGTCACGCGCTCATCGGTGGCCTGCTGGGCGCGACGATCGTCGGCGCCGGGTGGAGCGCGCTGAAGATCGGGAACCTCTCCTCCGGGATCATCGGCAAGGTCATCGTCCCGCTCGTCTCGTCACCGATCCTCGGGTTCGTCATCGCGTTCGTCCTCATGGTCGCGATCATGTGGATCTTCCGGTCCGGCCGCCGACGGCCGATGCAGCGACGCTTCCGCCGGCTGCAGGTCTTCTCGGCGGGGTACATGGCCTTCGCCCACGGATCCAACGACGCCCAGAAGACGATGGGCGTCATCACCCTCGCCCTCTTCTCCGCCGGCGTCATCCCGACGAACACCGTCCCCTGGTGGGTCATCGTCATCGCCGCGAGCGCGATCAGCACGGGGACGGCGGTCGGAGGCTGGCGGATCATGAAGACGATGGGCCAGAAGGTCACCGACCTCGAGCCCGTCCAGGGATTCGCCGCCGAGACGACCGGCGCGTCGATCATCCTCGGGGCCGCCCAGCTCGGCATGCCGGTCTCCACGACCCAGGTGATCTCGAGCGCGATCATGGGCGTCGGCACGAGCCAGGGGGCGAAGCACGTCCGCTGGGGCGTCGCCCGGGACATCCTCATCGCGTGGGTCCTGACCATCCCGGCTGCGGGCCTCATCGGCGCGGCGTGCTGGTATGGCCTGAAGCTCATCGGCGTCGCATGACATCGCGGCCCGGCGCCGCGCCCGCAGCTCGCGACCGGCGGGCAAGAGAGGAGAGGACGATGGTGCGGATCATCCCGCGAGACGAGAAGTTCCAGGAGCTCTTCCTGCAGGACGGCGAGAACATGCTCACAGCGGCACGGAAGCTCGAGGAGATGATCACCGTCTACGACCGGCTCGAGGAGCGCGTCGCGGAGATCCGCGTGCTGGAGCACCGCGGCGATGAGATCGACACCGAGGTCCAGGTCCGGCTCGACCGGGCATTCATCACGCCGTTCGACCGCGAGGACATCCACGATCTCGTGTCGCGGATCGACGACGTGGTGGACGGGATCCAGGAAGTCGCCGAGACCTTCGTCATCTACGGCGTGGAGGCGACCACGGACGACGCACGTCGTCTGTCGGCCATCCTGTCCGCCCAGGCGAACCAGCTCAACGAGGCGATCAGGAAGCTCGACACACTCAAGGACCTCGCGCCGAACCTGAAGGAGATCCACGAGCTCGAGAACGAGGCGGACGGGCTCTCTCGCGCGGCGGTCGCCCGGCTCTTCCATGACCGGCCCGACCCGTTGAACGTCATCAAGTGGCGCGACATCTACATCGCGCTGGAGAACACGATCGACGCGGCCGAGGACGCCGGCGAGGTGATCGAGAGGGTCATCGCCAAGTCCTCCTGAGGCGCGGCGGGCCCGAGCCGACCGCGGAGGCCGGAGCGAACGATCGGCCGACCCTCGCGCTGGCGTGGCTCGTGCGCGAAGCATGTCGGCCCATGCGGCCAGCGATCGCCCCGGACGCTGCTATCCACAGCGACGTCACGTCACACGGCCGCCGTCCACCTGGCCGCCTCCTGGCGGCGCCCTCCAGCCCCCAGCGATCGCCCCGGACGATCCGTGGCACGTCGCGCAGGTCAGGTCCGCCGCCGAGCGCCGATCCTTCGCGATAGGAGCGTCCCGGGCGCTACGTGGGGCTCGGCCGCGAACTGGCGGCCGGCGGGCTCAGGCCGGCCGAGCGTCGTGCTCGATCTCGATGAAGCGCAGCGCGTAGGCGACGTCCAGCGCATCGCAGAGCGCGTCCGGCGGCTCGGCGACGGCGTCGTGGGCGGCGCCCTGGTCGAGTGCCGAGGCCGTCACCCGGCGGCTCTCGCGGGTGTACGACGACGCGAGCGCCGCGTGGGACGCGATGGCGACGAGATGGCCGAGCACGTCGCCGACCTCCTGCTGGAACGCGACCGACCGCCAGGAATCCGGGAAGCGGCCCTCCGTGTGCACACGTTCGATGGCCCGTGCGAGCGCCTCGAGCCGCAGCGATGCTCCGAGCGACGTGGCGGGCCGGTGCGTCAGGGCCCGGCGCGGCGACCTCGGCAGTGCGGCGAGCGTCCGGATGACCACGAGCGGAGTGTCGGAAGGCCGCATGAACGGCGGATGAACGTGGGGATGCCCCACGTGAACGTCAGGCCGGCCTGCGCAGGACGTAGCCGACGCCACGGACCGTCTGGATGAGCACCGGGTTCGCGGGATCCCGCTCCACGGCACCGCGCGCCCAGTGGACGTGGACATCGACTGTCCGCGTCTCGCCGGCATAGTCGTAGCCCCAGACGCGTTCGAGGAGCTGGTCCCGCGTGAACACCTGGCCGGGATGCCGGACGAGGAACGCGAGGAGCTCGAACACCTTGGGCTTCACCGGGACGTCCTCGCCCTCGCGCAGGATCCGGTGTCCGGCCAGGTCGATCTGGACGTTCCCGAGGTCCACCATGGGGGCCGGCCGCTCGGCCGTCGTCCGCAGGTCCGAGCGCCGGAACACGGCACGGACGCGCGCCACCACCTCGCGGAGGCTGAAGGGCTTCGTCACGTAGTCGTCGGCGCCGACCTCGAGGCCGACGACCTTGTCGACTTCCGCGCCCTTCGCCGTGAGCATGATGATCGGGATGTCCGCCTCGGCGCGCACGATCCGGCAGATCTCCACACCGGAGAGCTCCGGCAGCATGAGGTCGAGGAGGATGAGGTCGGGCTGGTCCGCCCTGAAGCGCAGGAGGGCCTCGCGGCCGTCCGCGGCGAGCGCCACGCGAAAGCCCTCGGCTTCCAGCGCCTCGCCGACGGTCTCGCGGACGGTCGGCTCGTCGTCCACGATGAGGATGAGCCTGCTCACCCTCCCTACGTTAACGACGGATATGAACGCATGATGAACGGCGCGTCGACGATCGCGCGACCCGTCACGGCTCGGTGGCGGCGGCGAGCGTCGCGTGAGCACGCGCGAGGCGCGCGACGGTGCGCGCGAACCCGAGCGCGACGAGGGTCTCGAACAGGGGCGGGGTGGCCGTCCGCCCCGTGACCGCGACGCGGATCGCCATGAACAGGTCGCCGGCCTTCCACGCGCGCGCCTCGGCGAGCGTCCGCAGCGCCGCCTCGAGCCCCTGCGCATCGAACGACACCTCGCCGTTGGCCTCGATCGCCTCGCGAGCGGATGCGAGGCCCGCCAGCGTCGTCGCGCGGTCCCAGCGCTTGGGAACCAGCAGCGCAGTGTCGAGATCGGGATCGCCGACGAAGAGGAAGCCCACCTGGTCGCCGATCGCGCCGAGGATCGGCAGGCGCTCCTGGACCAGCGGCACCAGTGTCCGCACCTCGTCGAGGGTGGGCGTGCGCTCGATCCGGCCGGCGATCCGGTCCGCCTCGAGGAATGGGAGGAGGCGCTCGGCAAGCTCGTCGGGCGGCAGCAGGCGGATCCACTGGCCGTTGAGCCATTCGAGCCGCTCGCGGTCGAAGACGGCACCTGCGCGGTTCACCTTCGCGAGATCGAACCGGGCGATGATCTC
>CAIYQJ010000221.1 GCA_903928275.1 uncultured Chloroflexota bacterium | reverse complement strand
CTCCACAAGCCGTTCACCCGCGAGGAGCTCGCGGGGCGGGTCCAGCGGGCGCTCGAGAGGCTGACGCCGCCGCCCGACTGATCGGGGGCCCGAACCGGTCGGGACCGTCGGGCGCCCCGGGCTCGGCACCCTCGCGGTCGGCCAGCCGTCGGCCCGCACAGCGCGGCTGCGATGCACGTGGCCGACGACAGCGTCTCGCCGGCGCCTGTTGACAGACGACGGACGATGGCGGCTTCGACGGCGGTGGGCCGTCGCCACGAGGGAACGGCATGAACGCGTACATGATCTGGACCTCCGACAGCCCGGGCGTCGCCGCCTCGATCTTCGAGGCCGCCGCCGCGCGCAACGTCAACGTCAACGTGGCCTACGGGCTCGCCGACGGGACGATCGGGCTCATCCTCGTTGGCTCGGACGACGAGCCCGGTCTGCAGGATGCCCTCGCCGATGCGAACCTCGTCGGCACGCCGATCGAGATGGTGATCACCGAGCTCGAGAACCGTCCGGGCACGGGCGCCGTGCTCTTCCGGAGGATCGCCGCCGCAGGCGTGAGCCTCCGGTTCGCCGTTCCCGTGGGAATGAGCGGCGACAACGTCCAGATCGGGCTCGGGGCGGACGACGCCGCCGCGCTGAAGGCGGCGATCGGGGCCTGACGGTCGGCACCGCGGACGCGTGGCCGCCGCGCGCTCCCTGGGCTACGCGGAGCCGGTCCCGCCCGTGGCAGGTCCCGACTCCGCGTCCCGGATCGTGATGATGAGCTTGCCGATCGCTCGCCCGGCCGCCACGTCACGGAGCGCGTCTGGGACCTCGGCCAGCGGATACCGGCGGCCGATCGCCGGGCGAAGCGAGCCGGGAGACCGGGCCGACATCGTGCGCGTGACCCGGGCCCGTCTGCGCCGCGGTCGGCCCGAAGACGCCGGGCTCCCTCAACGTGGCTGCCGTTCGGGCGGAGTGGACCGCCCGGTCGGGCGCGACAGCAGGTGTCCGCGCGCGGCCGCCGCCCGACGCTTCCCGGGAGCGCGCCGCGCCAGTGGCGCCTCTCCGCGATCGCCCGTCGGGCGGGAGGGTCCCAGATGGTCGGTGGACGAGTCACGGTCGGCTTCCCGCGCATGCACAGGGAGGCGAGCGAGCGCCGCGACTTCCTGCCGCCCCTGATCGGGCTCCTGGCGGCGAACGGGGCCGAGATCCACGTCGAGAGCGGGATCGGGTCGGGGATGGGCTACACGGACACCGACTACAGCACACTGTCGCCGGATGTCCACATCACGGACGAGGACGAGTGCTACCGCCAGGACATCGTCGTCGTCCTGCGGGCGCCGGAGGGCCGCTACCAGCTGCTCAGCCGGGGCGCGGTGCTCGTGTCGATGCTGCACTTCGCGACGCGGCCGGCACGCGTGGCGATGCTCGGCGAGCTCGGGATCGACGCCGTCAGCCTTGACCTCATCGCCAACGAGGACGGCCGACGGCTCGTCGAGAACCTGCGCAGCGTGGCCTGGAACGGCATCTCCGCCGCGTTCGCCGCGTTGGAGCGGACGTGGCCGGACCTCGCCGGCCCGCGCCGGTCCACGGTCAAGGTCACGATCATGGGCGCCGGGCGGGTCGGCCGCCATGCGGTCGAGTTCGCGACGAAGTACGGCGACGACGCGCGGAACGAGGCGTTCAGCCGGCTCTCGCTCCCGGGCGTCGAGGTCGTCACCGCGGGCCGCAACCTCACCGGCGATGCCGAGTACCTGAAGGGCCGCCTGGCGGCAACGGACATCCTCGTCGACGCGACGGCGCGCCGTGACCCATCGATGCCCGTCGTGCCGAACCCGTGGATCTCCCTGCTGCCGGATCACGCGGTCATCTGCGACCTGGCCGTCGATCCGTACCTCCTCGACGTCACGCCTCGGATCGTCCGTGGTATCGAGGGCATCCCCCAGGGTGACCTCGACCAGTGGGAGTTCGCGCCGGACGACCCCGCGTGGGAGAGGCTGCCGCCCGACGTCTCGACGACCGAGCGGCGGACGGTCGTCTCCTGCTACTCGTGGCCGGGCGTGCGGCCCGAGCCGTGCATGCACGTCTACGGGTCGCAGCTGGCGCCCGTCCTCGAGGTCCTGGTCACGGCCGGCGGCATCGATGGCGTCCGGCCCGACGGGTCGTTCTTCGAGCGAGCGCTCGCGCGCGGCAGCCTCCGCGACTGGAGAGGGCGACCCGGGTTCGCCGCGACGGCGGCCGGCGCGGTCCCGGAGGGTGAGTCTTCGAGCGAGGGACCATCGCGCAGGGCGGACGCGGACTGAGCGACGCGCTCGCGCTCGGTGCGAAGCGGCGTCTCCCGGGAGCCGGAGGACAGGGGCAAGAGATGACGGACGACCTCCACCTCACGATCGGCTTCCCACGCATGTACAACGAGCCCGGCGAGCGACGGGCCTTCCTGCCACCGCTGATCGGCCTGCTCGCGAACATGGACGCAGACGTGTACGTCGAGGCCGGGAGCGGGGCGCGCATGGGCTACTCCGACCATGACTACGCGACCCTGTCGCCGAAGGTCCACATCGTCGACGAGGCCACGGCGTATCGCCAGGACGTCGTCGTGGTGCTCCGGGCGCCGGAGGGGCGCTACGAGCTGCTCCGGCCCGGCACGATCCTGCTCTCGATGCTCCACTTCGCCACGCGGCCGGAGCGCGTCGAGATGCTGAGCGGCCTGGGCATCGAAGCCATCGCGCTCGACATGGTCACCGGCGACGACGGACGGCGCCTGGTCCAGAACCTGCGCGACGTGGCCCGGAACGGCCTGGCAGCAGCGTTCGACGCCCTCGAGCGGCGCTGGCCGCCGTTCCTCTCCCCTGCGCGTCCGGCGATCAGCGTGACGATCCTGGGCGCGGGCGGGGTCGGCAAGCACGCGATCGAGTGGGCCGCCAGGTGCGGCGACGAGGCGCGCAACGAGCGCTTCATGCGCGAGGGCCTGCCCGGAGTCGAGGTCGTGGTGGCCGAGCAGAACCTGTCAGGCAACGAGGCCTACTTCCGACACCGCCTGGCCCTGACCGACATCCTCGTCGACGCCACAGCGCGCCGCGACACGTCGCGTCCCCTCTTCCCCAACGCCTGGCTCGGCCTGCTGCCCGACCATGCCATCGTCTGCGACCTGGCGGTCGATCCCTACCTCCTCGACGACGATCCGCCGGTGGTGCGCGGGATCGAGGGCATCCCCCAGGGCGACCTGGACCAGTGGGAGTTCGGCCCGCAGGACCCGGCCTGGGACCGCCTGCCGCCCGGCATCCCGACCGCGCAGCGGCGGACGGTCGTCTCCTGCTACTCGTGGCCGGGCGTCCAGCCCGAGGCCTGCATGGAGGCCTACGGCTCGCAGGTGACACCGCTCCTCAAGACGCTCCTGTGGCACGGCGGGCTGCCGGCGATCGGACCGCACGGCTCGTTCCATGGGCGGGCTCTCTGGCGCGGCAGCCTGCGGCATCGTCTCGAGGACGACAGCGCCGGCTGACCGCTGCCGCGAGGCCGCCGGCCAGCGCGCGTTCGTGCCCGACTGGCCGACGACACTGGCCGCACCCCCGGGCTGGCCGTCGGCCAGGTCTTGACGTCCGGGCCCGTCATCGGCACCATCCCGTCTCCAGGTGAAGCTCACGAGCGCAGCAGGGGGGACGCCGTCCATGTCGCATCCGGATCCGAACGGGCCGGCCGACACCCGCCCGTGGCGCATCGGCGACGAGCTGGACAACCCGGTGACCAGGGAGCACGCCCGGATCCTGGAGGCCGCCTGGCAGAACCCGGACGGCCGGGCGCGCGCCGAGATGACCGCGCGCGTGGGCGCCCGCGTGCTGGGCGAGCACCTGCACCCAGGGATCGTCGAGCGATTCACCGTGCTGGAAGGCGAGCTGACCGTCCGGCTGGACGGGAAGACGTCGAAGCTGCTCGAGGGCCAGACCGGCGACGTGCGCGCGGGCCAGTGGCACGACTGGTGGAACGCGTCCGACCGCGACGCGCGCGTGATCGTGGAGGTTGTGCCGGGCGCGCGGTTCGCCCACATGCTCGAGACGCTGTTCGGCCTCGCCCGGATGGGCTGCGTCGACGACAAGGGGATGCCGAACCTGCTCCAGATGGCGCTCATCGGGCGGGAGTTCAGCGACACGGTCCAGTTCAAGTCGCCCCCGCCGGCCGTCCAGCGCGCGGTGTTCGCCGCCCTGGCGCCGCTTGCCCACGCCATGGGCTACCGGGCGACCTACCCGCAGCTCTCTCGATCGCTCCTCGCACCCGACCCGGCCGACGTGGCCGCGGCGCGGGCGGCGGGCCACATGGCGGGCGACGCGCCGGAGCCATGATCGGCACCCGACCGGTGGCGTCGGGGCCGGACTCGCGCCGCCGGCGTCCCGCTCGATCTCCCCGGCACCCTCCGGGACCGAAAGGAGCTGGCATGGACCTCGGTGCATTCTCGGTCAGCCTCGCCGTTCGTGATCTGCAGGCCTCCAGGGCCTTCTACGAGAAGCTCGGCTTCGCGGTCTTCGCGGGTGATGCCTCGAGGAACTGGCTGATCCTGAAGAACGGCGGGCACGTGATCGGGCTCTTCCAGGGCCTCTTCGAGAAGAACATCCTCACGTTCAACCCGGGCTGGGACAGCGATGCCCAGGCGATCGATGCCTTCACCGACGTCCGCGAGCTGCAGCGTCGGCTGCGGGCCGAGGGCGTGCGATTCGAGCAGGAGGCCGATGAGAGCACGACTGGACCGGCCAGCTTCATCGTGCTCGACCCCGACGGGAACCCGATCCTCGTCGACCAGCACGTGTGAGGCGGCGCAGGGCGGACCGTCGGGGATGTCGCGGTGGCCCGCGTCGGCGAAGCGCTGCCGCGGGGGTCGCGAGCCCCTCGTCAGGCGGTCTCCGTGGCCTCGGCTGCCTCGATCGCCGCGGCATCCGCGTCGGGGACCTCCGGGCGTCGGGTCGCGAGCGTCGAGCCGACGATCGCGAGCCCGAACCCGACGAGCATCGGCGCGGTGAGCGTCTCGCCGAGGACGAGCACGCCCAGCACGGCGGCCACGGCCGGGTTGACGTACGTGATGACTGTGGCCCGGACCGGGCCGACCTCGCCGATGAGCGCCGCGAAGAGGAGGAACGCGGCCGCGGTGCAGACGACGCCGAGGATCGCGATCGACGCGAGGGCGGCACCGCTCGGCGTGCTCGATGGCCACTGCACGACCGCCACGGGCGCGTACAGGAGCGCCGTGAGCGAGAGCGCGAGCGCCATGACCCCGATCGACGACACCCCGGCGAGCCGGCGCGCGAGGATGAACGGCCCCACGGCGTAGCAGACGACGACGATCGCGACCTGGACGATGGCGAGGACGCTCTCCGCCTGGAAGTCGCCGCCGACGATCGCAGCCACGCCGGCGAAGCCGATGAGCAGGCCGGAGAGCTGCCGACGTCCGAGGCGATCGGCGCCCCCGATGATCACGGCGGTGGCGGCCCCCACGAGCGGGACGCCAGCCACGAGGAGTCCGGCGAGCGAGCTCGAGATCCGCTGCTCCGCCGAGCTGAGCAGGACCCACGGAACCGCGATCTCGACGAGCGCGAACGCGACCACCCAGCGCCAGCGTCGGACGACCGGCCGGAGGTCGACGCGCAGAAGCGCGACCGGCAGGAGGATCGCCGCCCCGAGCCCCGTCCGCGCGAAGACGAGCACCGGCGGGCTCATCTCGGCGACCGCGACCCGGATGAGCAGGTACGGGACGCCCCAGATGACGGACATCGCCGCGAAGAGGAGGAGCCCGCGGCGGGTCACGTGCGACGGCACCGGAGGACGCGCATCGGGGCATCATCGCAGACGTCCGGGCTCGCCCGGCGCGATGAGCGCCGGTTCGACCGGGAGGGCGTCGAGCGCCCGCGAGCGAGAACGGGCCGACCGCGCGGGGACGCGGGGATCGACCGTGGCGGCGCGCACCGGTATCGTCTTGCGTTCCTCCACCCGATCCGAGGTACCCGATGAGCAGGTTCGTCGTCGACGCCAGCGCCGTCCTCTGCCTGGCGAGCGCGGAGATCGAGGTCCCGGCCGAGCACGCGCTCCTCGCACCGACGCTCCTGCGTTCGCAGACGCTGTCGGCCCTGCACGAGGCCGTCGCCCGGGGCGAGATCTCGGCCGAGGTCGCGCGCGATCGCCTCGCCCGCATCGGCCGCATGCCGATCAGGCTCCTCGGTGACGCCGTGCTCCGACGTCGGGCCTGGGACCTGGCGGATCGGCTGGGATGGGCATCGACGTACGACGCCGAGTACGTCGCACTCACGCAGCTGCAGGCCGATGCGCTCGTGACCCTCGACACGGAGCTGGCGCGCAGCGTCGAAGGGATCGTCGCGACCGCATCGATCGACGCGCTGCGCTGAGGGTCACGCCGGCGCAGCATCCTATCCAGGCTGGAGTCACGGGCCGCGCGGCGGGTGGCGGCCGGATCGACGTCCCCGCCGGGCTCCGCACGCACGTCGTCGCCTGGGGCATCAGGCCGACGGGAGTCGCGGGATCGCCGTGGACGCGGCGGACACCGGCGGACACCGGCGAGCCGCAGTCGACCTCCAGCCGAGGATGGAGGATCGCCGCGGTCAACGCACGGATCGCCGCGGACGTCGCCGAGCGATCGGCCTCCGGTCGGCTACGCTGATCGGATGAGGGACACCGGGCCCGGCGTCATCGCGTCGCGCCGCCGTGTCTGACTTCACGACGTTCCGCGAGGGCTCGCTCCACGCGGCACTCAAGGCCCGCTACGCGGCGACCATCGCCGACGCCAGGGTGGAGTCCGCCGTGGACGGATTCGTCGTCGACGTAGCGGGCCCGCACGAGCTCGTGGAGATCCAGACCGGCAGCTTCGGGTCGGCCAGCCGCAAGCTCGAACGGCTCGTCGCCTCGCATCGCGTCGTCCTGGTCTATCCCATCCCGATCGAGAAATGGCTCGTTCGGGTCGATGCCGACGGCGCCGTCCTCTGGCGGAGGCGCTCACCGAAGCGCGGACTGGCCCTCGACCTGTTCGATGAGCTCGTGCACATCCCCGGGCTCATCGCCCATCCTGGCTTCCGGATCGAGGTCCTGCTCACCTGCGAGGAGGAGATCCGCGGGCCGATCCCCGACGGCACCAGGTACCGCTACCCGCGCACGTGGCGGCGCCTGGACCGCCGCCTGCTCGAGGTCGTCGAGATGCGGCGCGTCGACACGCCGACCGACCTGCTGGGCCTGCTCCCCGTCGGCCTGTCCGAGCCGTTCACCACCGCCGACATCGTCGCCGCCACCGGACGCTCGAAGCGGCTCGCCGGGCGCGCCGTCTACTGCCTCGAACGGTCCGGCGCGATCGCGCGGCTGCCTCGCCTCGGCCGCTTCGTCGCCTATGGCCGCGTGCCGGAGGTGGCGGCCGCGGGGGCGTGACCGGGGCCGGCCCGGTCCGATGGGGCGTCGCCGGGCAGGCCTGCGGCAGCACGCCGCGTCGCCGGCGCGGTGTGCGTCCTGGCAGAGAGGGACGTGCGACGGGCCGTTCGCCTCTGATGCGGGAGCCGCGGCGCGGGGAGACTGCTCCCGTGAAGCGGATCGGGATCCTGGCGGGCGCCGGCTCGCTGGCAGTGGTCGCGATCGTCCTGGTCGCTCGACGGTGGCGACCCCGGGGGCCGGCCGGCCTCCGGGGTCGTGCGGAAGGGACGGTCGACGCGGCGAGGCGCGCGTCCCCGGGCGCCACCGGCGCCTCCGCCACGGAGATCGCGCAGGACGTGTACCTCCTCGGGCCGTGGGGTCGAACGCAGACCAACGCCTACCTTGTCGCCGACGGGTCGTCGTGGATCCTGGTCGATGCCGGCTGGGGGAGCGACGGACCGCGCATCCAGGCGGCCGCGCGGTCGCTGCTGGGCCCCGGGCCGACCCCGTCGGCCATCCTGTTGACCCACGCCCACCCCGACCACGCGGGGTCGGCCCGCGAGCTGGCCCAGGCCTGGGGATGCCCCGTCTACGCGCACCCGGCCGAGCTCCCGCTCGCCACCGGCGACTTCGCCGCCATGGCGAGGTATGCCGGGCCGCTGGACCGCTGGCTGATCCTGCCCCTCATGCGCGCCATCGGCAGACGCCGCCGCGAGGCGGCGCTCGCCGGCTCCAGCCTGGCCGGGATCCTGCGACCCCTCCCGAGCGGGGGCGCGATCCCGGGCATGGGAGGCTGGGAATGGATCCACGCGCCGGGCCACACTCCCGGTCATGTCGCGTACGTCCGGGCACACGACCGTGTCGTCATCAGCGGCGACGCCCTCCTGACCCTGGAGGTCAACGCCTGGTCGGGCCTCCTGCGACAGAGCCAGGGCCTCTCCGGCCCGCCGTGGTACACGACCTGGGATCGAGGGGCCGCCGTCGCTTCCATCAACGTCATCGCCGACCTCGAACCCGCGGTGCTCGCCGCCGGTCACGGCCTGCCGCTGGCGGGACCCGGGACGGCCGCCGCGGTCCGCGCGTTCGCCGAGCGGACGACGCTCCGGCCGCGTCGGATCGGCGGGTTCCGGCGGGTCAGAGGCCCGCGAGGATGCCCTCGAACTCCCGGGTGAGCGCCGCCCGATCGGACGTATCGAGCCACGTCGACTCGATCCCCTCGAGCGCGAGCCGCCCCATGTCGGTGACGTCCCACGAGTAGGCGGCAGCCACGCGTCGGTACTCGCGCCCGAGGTCGAGGTCCGCCATGGCAGGATCGTCGGTGTTGATCGTCACGAGCAGGCCGGCGTCCCGCATCCACGCCAGCGGGTGCTCCTCCAGTGACCGGAAGCGGTTCGCGATCACGACGTTGCTGGTCGGACACACCGTGAG
>CAIYQJ010000220.1 GCA_903928275.1 uncultured Chloroflexota bacterium | reverse complement strand
GCCGCCCGGAAGGATTTCGAGGACTTCCCGCAAGGGGCGCAAATCGAGATGGCCCGGGCGCTCACCATCCTGGCCGAAGGCCGGATGCCGGACATCGCCAAGCATCTGACCGGATTTGGGTCTGGCGTCATGGAACTGGCGCTCCGGCATCGGGGCGCAGCCCGGGCTGGTCTGCGGCGGCCATGGAGGCGACCGTCATCCCTCGCGCATCGGGATCCGGACGCCACGCTCCTCGGCCACCTCGATCGCCCGCTCGTAGCCGGCATCCACGTGGCGGATGACGCCCATCCCCGGGTCGGACGTGAGGACGCGCGCCAGCTTCTGCGCGGCCATCTCCGTCCCGTCGGCGACGACGACCATGCCCGCGTGCTGGCTGTACCCGATCCCCGTGCCGCCGCCGTGGTGGATCGAGACCCACGTGGCGCCGGCGGCCGTGTTCACGAGGGCGTTGAGCAGCGGCCAGTCCGCGACCGCGTCCGACCCGTCGCGCATCGCCTCCGTCTCGCGGTTGGGCGACGCCACCGACCCCGAATCCAGGTGATCCCGGCCGATGACGATCGGCGCGCTCACCTCACCGGTGCGGACGAGCTCGTTGAACGCCAGTCCCGCCTTCGCCCGCTCGCCGTAGCCCAGCCAGCAGATGCGCGCCGGCAGGCCCTGGAACGGGACCTTCTCCTGCGCCATCCGCAGCCATCGGTGGAGTGACTCCTTCTCCGGGAACAGCTCCGTAAGCGCGCGGTCGGTGCGGAGGATGTCGGCCGGGTCGCCGGACAGGGCCACCCACCGGAACGGCCCGTTGCCCTCGCAGAACAGGGGCCGGATGAACGCGGGGACGAAGCCCGGGAAGTCGAAGGCGTCGGCGACACCCGCCTCCTTCGCCTGGGCGCGGATGTTGTTCCCGTAGTCGAAGACGACCGAACCCTGGCGCTGGAGCTCGAGCATCGCGCGGACCTGGTCGGCCATCGACCGCATCGCCCGGCGCTGGTAGACATCCGGCTGCGTCCGCCGAAGGACGAGCGCGTCGCGGAGCGAGATCTCCGCCGGGACGTAGCCCGCCAGGGCGTCGTGCGCCGAGGTCTGGTCTGTGACGACGTCGAAGCGCTCGCCGCGCTTCGCGAGGTCCGGCTCGATCTCCGCGGCGTTGCCGACGAGCGCGATCGACAGGGGCTCGCCGGCAGCGGCGGCAGCCCGTGCCCATTCGAGCGCCTCGTCCACGGACGCCGTGAGCCGGTCCACATACCCGATCTCGAGGCGCCGGCGCGCGCGCGCCTCGTCCACCTCGATGCAGAGGGCCACCCCGTCGTTCATCGTCACCGCGAGCGGCTGGGCGCCGCCCATCCCGCCCAGGCCGGCGGTGAGCACGACCCGGCCGCGGAGCGTCCCCCCGAAGTGCTGCCGAGCGCACTCCGCGAACGTCTCGTACGTCCCCTGGAGGATCCCCTGGGTCCCGATGTAGATCCAGGAGCCCGCGGTCATCTGGCCGTACATCATCAGGCCGGCCGCCTCGAGCTCGCGGAAGTGGTCCCAGTTCGCCCACTTGCCCACGAGGTTCGAGTTGGCGATGAGGACGCGCGGCGCCCACGGGTGCGTGCGGAAGACGCCGACCGGCTTGCCCGACTGGACGAGGAGCGTCTCGTCGTCCGCCAGGCGGCGGAGCTCCCGGACGATGGCGTCGAACGCCTCCCAGCTGCGCGCGGCACGGCCGGTGCCGCCATACACGACGAGGCGGTCCGGGTCCTCGGCCACCTCCGGATCCAGGTTGTTCATGAGCATCCGCAGGGCCGCCTCCTGCTGCCAGCCGCGGCACGTGAGTTCCGTGCCACGCGGCGCGCGGACGGGTCTGGCGCCGGGCAGCGGCGCGGGCCGGTCGAGCGCGGGCTCGCCGGTGGGGAAACCGTGAAGGGACGGCGTGGAGGTCATCGGGCGTCCTCCTGGGAGAGGGAGCGGTCGGGCGCAGGGATGGTGCGGAGCGGCACGTCGGGCGAAGCGGGCTTCGCAATCGTATCGGGTGGAGACGGCCCGAAGTGCGCCACGCGCGGTCGTCGGCGCACGAGGCGGCGACGGCCAGACACCCGGCCGTTGGGCTGCGGGCCGGCGGCGCCCGAGCATGACGAACGGCACTGGCGGCGCCATTCTCGACGCGCGCAACGTCCGAACGGCGAGGCGGCCGGCACGTCACCTGTGCCAGTGTGGCGCCGCTGGATCGTCCGCCCGCTGGACGGGCTCACAGATCGCGTCCTCGGGGGTGATGGTGATGCGATTCGCGGTGTCCTTCGCCGCTCTGGCACTCGTCGCGGCCTCTGCAGCGCCGGCGGTCAGCGCCGCCAGCCGACCGACATGCCTGGTCTCCAACCAGCGGACCGGGGTCGGGGCCGGGTCGCTCCAGGCCGCCGTCAATGCCGCAGCTCCCGGTGACACGCTCACCGTCAAGGGGACGTGCTTCGGGGGCACGACGATCGGCAAGAGCCTGACGATCAAGGGGCTTTCCAGCCGGGCCTCCGGCCCGGCCACCCTGGATGGGCGAGGGGCCAGGCACGTCCTGCTCGCCGACTACTCCAGTGCGGCAGCCGGCGGATCCGCGCTCAGCCTCATCGGTCTGACGGTCACCCATGGGCTCGCGAACGACGGCAACGGCGGCGGCGGCATGCTCATCCGCGGCGGCAGGATCACCGTGCAGGATTCCATCGTCGCGGCGAACTCTTCGGTCCTCGCCGGCGGGGGGATCGAGGCCGGCGGCGGCTCCCTGTCCCTCGTTCGCACGACCGTGCGCGACAACACCGCGGGCGACCGGGGCGGCGGCATCTCGAGTGCCGGGACGGTCAACCTGGCGGACTCGGTCGTCAGCGGGAACACCGCGAGGGGCGTCGGCGGAGGACTGGCCCTGGGCTCGGGAGCCATCACAGTCAGCGGGTCGACCGTGAGCAAGAACCGGGGGGCCGGGGGAGGCGGGGTCTACAACGCCGGCACCCTGACCATGACGGGATCCACGGTCTCGAGCAACACCTCCAGCGCGGAGGGAGGCGGCCTGCTCGATGGACACGACGGGATCGCCACCATCACGACCTCGTCGTTCGTCACGAACCATGCGACCTCGGCGGGCGGCGGGATCGCCAACCGCGGCACCCTGAAGGTCACGGGCTCGAACATCGGCGGGAACGTCTCCGCGAACGGCGGCGGGGGGCTCTGGAACTACAGGGGGACCACCACGATCCGATCCTCCAAGGTGGGCAGCAACTCCGCGATGAGCGGCGGTGGCATCTCGAGCACGACGGGC
>CAIYQJ010000219.1 GCA_903928275.1 uncultured Chloroflexota bacterium | reverse complement strand
TTCGCCGAGTTCGTCGGCACCGTGGACACCGTCGACCCCGAGCGCAACAAGGTGAAGGTCCTCGTGAGCATCTTCGGCCGCGAGACGCCGGTCGAGCTCGACTTCCTCCAGGTCGAGAAGCTCTAAGGGAAAGGAAGTCGAGCCCCCGTGGCCAAGAAGGTCCGCATCATCCTCACGCTCCAGCTGCCGGCCGGCAAGGCCACGCCGGCTCCGCCCGTCGGCACCGCGCTCGGCCCGCACGGGATCAACATCATCGAGTTCACGAAGTCCTACAACGAGAAGACGGCCGACAAGGCCGGCCAGATCATCCCGGCCCAGATCACCGTCTTCGAGGACCGGTCGTTCACCTTCATCCTGAAGACGCCGCCCGCCGCCGACCTCATCCGCAAGGCGGCCGGGATCGAGCGGGGCTCCGCCACCGCCCGGCGCGCGATGGTCGGGAACATCACGAAGGACCAGGTCCGCGAGATCGCCCAGATCAAGATGGCCGACCTCAACGCGAACGACATGGAGGCAGCCATGCGCCAGGTCGAGGGGACCGCGCGCAGCATGGGCGTCGAGGTCGTCGCCTGAGGGAGCACGCGCCCGCCACGAGCGGGCGATCGCGCGGCCGGCAGCGCGACGACGAGGGCCGGACGCCACCCCGCGACGGGGGAGGTCGGTGACCCCGACCGCCAGGAAGGACACGCCAGACATGCCGAGCCACGGGAAGAAGTACCAGGACGCCGCCAAGCTCATCGACCACGAGCGCGTCTACGCGCCGGCCGAGGCGGTCGCACTTCTGCGTGAATCGAGCACGGTGAAGTTCGACGCGACAGCAGAGGCGCACCTCAGGCTCGGCGTCGACCCCCGCCACGCCGACCAGATGGTCCGCGGGACGGTCGTGCTCCCCCACGGGACCGGCAAGGTCGTCCGGGTGCTCGTCTTCGCGCAGGCGGAGAAGGCGCAGGAGGCGTTGCGGGCCGGGGCGGACGAGGTCGGCGGAGAGGATCTCGTGAAGCGGATCGAGGCCGGCTGGCTCGAGTTCGACGTCGCCCTCGCCACGCCGGACATGATGGGCCAGGTGGGTCGCCTCGGGAAGATCCTCGGCCGGCGCGGCCTCATGCCGAACCCCAAGTCGGGGACGATCACGTTCGACATCGAGCGGGCCGTCAACGAGGTGAAGGGCGGCCGCGTCGAGTTCAAGGTCGACAAGACCGCGATCATCCACGTCCCCTTCGGGAAGGCGAGCTTCAAGGACGAGGCGCTGGTCGCCAACCTCGCCGCGCTCGTCGACGCGGTCAACCGCGCCCGCCCGGCCGGCGCCAAGGGCCAGTACCTCCGCGGTCTCACCGTCGCGAGCACCATGGGCCCCGGCATCCGCGTCGACATCCCGGCCGTCCTCGCCGCCGCGGTGGCCTAGGCGGCCGGCACCATACGCACCGACGGCGTCGGCGGGCCACCGGCCCGACGCGCGCGCCGGCACAACTGAAGATCGACGGACCGCCGCAGACAGCCTGCGCCCGCGGACCGCGTCGCGACCGGCAGCGAGCCGGGAGCGGGGCGGTCGGGGCTTGAACCGCCGACCGGACCGGGCTTGCGCCCGGGGACGCCGGCGAGCACGCCGAGGCAGGAACGCGCAACGCTCCACACTCCCGCCACATATCCCCTGTAATCACCAATATTGAGATCGGCTGCTACTTGACCACTTTCCTGCTTCCTGTACTCCCGCCAAACCGCAACAAGATCATATCCGCTTATC
>CAIYQJ010000218.1 GCA_903928275.1 uncultured Chloroflexota bacterium | reverse complement strand
TCCCCCACTTCGGGGCAGGTCACCCACGCGTTACTCAGCCGTCCGCCACTAACGACCGGAGCAAGCCCCGATCGTCCGTTCGACTTGCATGTCTCATGCACGCCGCCAGCGTTTATCCTGAGCCAGGATCAAACTCTCCGAAAGAATGCACGACCTCGCGGTCGCGACTTCGATCGAGGGTTCTACCCGCTCGCAGGTCCTTACCGGATCTCCTGTCACTCTTCAGTTGTCAAGGTGCAATGCCCGGCACCGGAAGTGCAGGCGCGACCTTTTAGTTTGAGGCCTCGCCCACCCGCTGTCAACCGCACCGCACTCGCGGCGGGGTTCCCGGTCGGGGGTCCGCGGCGGCCCGAAGGCCACGCGCGAAAACGGATGATAGCGGCGCCCGGCGAGGGCGTCAAACGCGGGTGGCGCGAGCGGGCCGGCCGGGGCCGCACGGGGCCGTCCAGCGCCAGGGTGCAGCGCGTCAGATCGGGCTGCTCTCGACGAGCAGGATGAATGCCGCGCCCGATAGCCAGCAGAGGAGTGCGAGCTCCGGCGTGCCCGCGACCCCGATGACCGGGACGAGGACGAACCAGAGGATCGCGGCGAGGACGAGCCCGGCAGCTGCCTTCGCGAGCCGGAGCAGGATCTCGTTGACGAGGTAGCCCATCTGTCAGCTCATCGCCCGGCGGCCCTGGAGCGAGCGGACGAGCGTGACGTCGTCCGCGTACTCGAGGTCGCCGCCGACGGGGATCCCACGCGCGATCCGCGTCACGCTGCCTACCGAGGTGTCGATGCGCTCCGCGATGTACATGGCCGTGGCCTCGCCCTCGAGGGTGGGATTCGTGGCCATGATGACCTCCGCGAAGGGAGTGCCGTCAGCGGCTGCCGCTTCGACGCGGCCGATCAGCTCGGCGATCCGCAGCCGTTCGGGACCGATGCCGTCGATCGGCGAGATGGCGCCGTGCAGGACGTGGTACAGCCCGCGGAACTCGCCCGTCCGCTCGATGGCGAGGACGTCGAGCGGCTCCTCGACCACGCAGATGCGTGTCGCGTCGCGCCCCGGGTCGGCGCAGATGTGGCAGATCGGCGCCGCGCTGATGTTGTGGCAGCGCTCGCAGAAGACGACCTCCTCGCGGACCGCGATGAGCGCGGCGGCCAGAGTGCGCGCCTCCGTCTCGGGCGCCCGCAGGATGTGGAACGTCAGGCGCTGCGCGGTCTTGGGGCCCACGCCGGGGAGGCGCCCGAAGGCCTCGATGAGGCGGGCGACGGGCTCGATGAGGGGTGCGGGCATCGCGCCCCCTACATCCCGGGGAGGCGCATGCCGCCGGTGACGGCCGCCATCTTCGACTCGGCGAGGTCTCGTGAGGCCTGGAGCGCGTCGTTCACGGCCGTGAGGACGAGGTCCTGGAGCATCTCGACGTCCGCCGGGTCGACGGCGGCCGGGTCGATCGTGATGGAGAGCAGCTCCTGCTTCCCGCTCGCCGTCGCCCGGACGACGCCGCCGGCCGAGCCCTCGACGACTGCCTGACCGAGCTCGTCCTGCACGCGCGCCATCTCGCGCTGCATCTGCTGGGCCATCCGCTGCAGGTTGGCCATGCTCATCGGTGCATCCTCCTTCGCCGGTCCGGCGGCGGTGCGGGCGCGCCGTTGGCCTTGCCCAGTCTGCCCGAGCCTCGGCCGCGGTGCACGGAGGGCGGTCGCGGACCGGTGGTCACTCGACGTCGGGAGCGTCCACGAGATCGTCGGCGAAGATCCTCCGCGCCTCGGAGAGGAGCAGCTCCGCCTCCGGCTCGGAGGTCCGAGCGGCGGGGACGACGTTGGACGCGACGAAGCGGACCGCAACCTTCCGACCGAGGGCGCGGACGAAGCCGCTCTCGATCGCCGGTCGGCGCTTCTCGGCGATCTCCCGGAGGAACGCCTGCGCCTCGGGGAACGCGACCGTCACCATGCCGTCCTCGACCGCGATCGGGGCGCACGCGACGATGACGGGCTTCGCGGCCGGGCTCTCGCCGACGAAGGCCACGATGCGCGGCCACGCTGCTCGGATGGCGGAGAGCTCGAGAGGGGCGGTCGCGTCGCCAACGGGGGCCGGGCGCGGCACGGGGTCGGCCGGGCGCGGCACGGGGTCGGCCGGGCGCGGCACGGGGTCGGCCGGGCGCGGCACGGGGTCGGCC
>CAIYQJ010000217.1 GCA_903928275.1 uncultured Chloroflexota bacterium | reverse complement strand
GAGCGCCGCGATCAGCGTGGCGGCTCCGGCGCGGCGCGTGAGAGCTGTGGACATGGGGACGTCTCCTCGTGGACCGCGTGCGGCGTCCTGCCTCGGGGCCGGGCGGGCGCCCAGTATCCACGACCCGGGCAAGACGGGCGCGGCAGCCCACTGTGCGGGGCGGGCCGGGGGTGGGGATGAGTGGCTCCGGCGGTAAGATTCGAACTTACGACCAAGCGATTAACAGTCGCCCGCTCTACCACTGAGCTACGCCGGAGCGAGTGCGTCGCATACGCGACGCCTGGCCCCGTCGCGGGGCCGGCGAGAGGATAGCACGGGCCGACGGCCGTCGCCGCCCCCGTGGCCGCCTCGTCGTCCCGGTCCCGCGGACGACGCGCCGGCACTCCCGGCCCGGTGCGCCGTCGGTCAGCCGAGGCCCACGATCACCACGAGGACGACGCCGACGGCCACGGCGACGATCGCCTCGAGCCGGAACACGGCGGGCCAGAGCTCGGCGCGGAGGATCCCGCCGGCGCGCTCGCCGAGCGCCGGCCGCAGCTCCTCGAGGGGCCCGCGCCACGCGCCGCGGTCGGCGAGGCGGATCCGCGCCTGGATCGTCGCGAGCTGGGCCCGGCCCCACAGCATCTCGTCGTCGTCGGCGATCTCGGCGAGGGCGCGCCGTGCCGCTCCGAGGTCCAGGCGGCCGCCGCCCATCCACGCGGCCTCGGCCCGCATCGCCTCACGCCCGAAGCGCTGCCCGGGGGTGACGACCGGGCAGCCGTCGATCGATCGGTTCGCCTCGGCGAGGTCCCCCGCGAAGAGGGCCGCCTCCGCGCGGAGCGGCGCCCAGGTCGAGTCGAGAGCGGGCGCCGCGTCGAGCCAGGCACGAGCCGCGGCCGGCGTCCCCGGCGGTCGTCGACCCGCCACGTCGCGCCAGCGGAGCGAGGCGCTCCGCCCTGCCCAGGCGAAGGTCTCGAGCGCGTCGCGCAGGGGGCCCCGGACGAGCACCGTCAGGAGTGCGCACGCGACGAGGCCGAACACGACCGCCGTGACCGGGATGAGTGCGACCAGGGGCACCTTCGAGTCGCGCTGGCTGCCGATGACGAGGGCCCCGAACGCGACGATCCCCGCGCCGATGTTCGCGATGATGAGCGATGAGCGGAGCGCGCGCCGGAAGGCGTCCGCGAGCGTCCCCACGCGGCGCTCGGGCGGGATCGCGGCGTCCGGTGCCGCGTCGTCGCCGGCCGCCGACCGGCCCCTCATCGGTCGGCGTCGATCGGGAGGTCCGTCCGGTTGCCCCACTCCTCCCAGGAGCCCGCGTAGTTCCGCACGTCGGCGTAGCCGGCCAGCTCGTGAAGCACGAACCACCCGAGCGCCGCACGGACCCCGCCCATGCAGTAGGTAGCGCGGACCTCCGCCGGGTCGGCGCCCGATCCCCGGACCAGCCCGATCGCCTCGTCCACCGGGCGGAGCGTGCCGTCCGCGCGGAGGAGGTCGCCGAACCAGCGGTGCCGTGCGCCGGGGATCCGGCCCGCGTGGAGCGCCCCGTGGCCGTCGGCGCCGACGAACTCGTCGGGCGACCGGACGTCGAGGAGGCGCGACGGACCGCCGGGGACCGAGGCCTCTGCGCTCCACGCGCGGACCTCGTCGGCGGTCGCGATGAGCGAAGCGTCGCGCTCGCCCAGCCTGATCGCGGCGCCGGGGGCCGTGGCCGGCATCGCCGCCGAGGCCGACGGAACCGGAGTCGTGGGGGCCGGCTGGCGGGCGGGCAGGTCGGCCGTCACGTCACCGCCGGCGGCGACCCACGCGCGCAGCCCGCCGTCGAGGACGTGGAGGCGTTCGGCAGGGTACCGGTACAGCCTGAGCAGCCAGTAGCCTCGGATCGCCTGTCGGTTGAGGCCCACGTCGTCGTAGAAGACGAGCCGGGGCGCGACGCCGCGTGGGTCGAGCCGCGCGCCCCAGCGGCCGAGCGTCGTCTCCACGTCGGCCCTGCCGGGCACGAGCCACTCGCGGCGGGCGTCGCCGGTCACCGGGTCCGTGCCGATCCGGGCGAGGTCCCGGTGGAGCGGGACGAAGACCGCGTCCGGCAGGTGACGCCGCGCGTACACGCGCCGGGTCGGCGACACGTGGAGGAGCACCGCGTCCGGGTCGTCGATGTGCGCGGCGAGCCACGCGGCCGAGACGAGCGGGCCGGGTCGGTCGCCGGCGTCGACGCCCGCGGCGGACGACGCGCGCGGCGCGGGGGAGGGGAGGGGCGGGCGTGTCATCGACGCATCGTATCGCCGGCCCGGGCGGGCCGGGGAGGCGGCGCGGGGTGACACTCGCCCCCGGCTCGAACGGTCCGTTCGGCCCTCCTCGCACGGGCGGAACGCCCGTACGTTCGGGGTCGCGCGCCCGCGTCCCCGGGGTGCGCCGCGTGAAGGTGTGCGTGATGTCGTTCGACAGCGAGTTCCACAAGGCGATCGTCGACAATCTCCACGACGGCGTCTACTACGTGGACCTGCACCGGAGGATCACGTACTGGAACAGCGGCGCGCAGAGGATCTCCGGCTACGCCGCCGATCAGGTCATCGGCAGCTCCTGCTTCGACGCGATCCTCGACCACGTCGACGAGTCGGGCAACAGCCTCTGCCACACGGCCTGCCCGCTCGCGAAGACGATGGCCGACGGCCGGTATCGCGAGGTGCACGTCTTCCTTCGTCACCGCGACGGCGCCCGGGTCCCCGTCGCGGTGAGGACCGCGCCCATCCGGGAGGCCGGCGGCCGGATCGTGGGGGCCGTCGAGATCTTCGATGACGACACGGAGGCGGTGCAGGCGCAGGAGCGGATCGAGGACCTGCAGCGGCTGGCGCTCGTGGACCCGTTGACAGGCGTGGGCAACCGGCGCTTCCTCGAGGTGACGCTCCGCTCGAAGATCGAGGAATTCGAGAGGTACGGGTGGACGGTCGGGGTCCTCTTCGCCGACCTCGACGATTTCAAGTCGGTGAACGACACGTACGGGCACGACGTGGGGGACGCCGTCCTCCTAGCGGTCGCGCGGACGCTGCGGGCCGCCACGCGCGGGACGGACTCCGTGGGCCGCTGGGGCGGCGACGAGTTCGTCGCGATCTGCCCCACCGCCGACGCCGCTGCGCTGCGCGCGATCGCCGGGCGGGCCCAGGCGCTGCTGCGCTCCGCCACGATCAAGGCCGATAGCGCCATCGTGGAGGCGCGCGTCTCCGTCGGCGGCGCCATGGCGCGGCCCGGGGACGACGCCGGCACCCTGCTCGCGCGCGCCGACGATGCCCTCTACCGGAGCAAGCTCGCCGGTCGCGACATGCTGACGATGGACGACGACATCGCCGTCGGCCCGGCCCAGGCGGGGGATGGGGCGGCGGTCAGCCCGGCCGAAGGCTGACGTCGGGCCGCGCGCGGTCGTCGGCCGTGGCGGCGAAGAACTCCCGCGCATGCCAGCCGAAGAGCGGCGCCAGGATGAGCGCGGGCACGGTGGCGATCGTCGTGTTGTAGCGGTAGACGCTGTCGTTGTACAGCTCGCGGCGGTCCGCGATCATCGCCTCGAGCCGCTCGATCTCGCCCTGGAGCTTCAGGACGTTCGTCTGCGACTTGAGCTCCGGGTAGGCCTCGACGGTGGCGAACAGCGTGCGCACCGCGGCGGTCGTCCCTTCCGACGCGGCGGCCTGGACGGGCGGCGCGTCGTCCGGGGACCAGCGGGCGCGCTGCCGCGTCACCTCCTCGAGGACGTCTCGCTCGAACCCCATGACGTCGCGGACGGCGTTCACGAGGTTCGGCAGCTGGTCGTGGCGCTGCTTGAGGACCACCTCGATGTTCGCCCAGGCCTTGTCGATCCGCTGGCGGAGCGCTACCACGCCGTTGTAGGCGGTGACGACGAGGAAGAGCACGAGGAAGGCCACGAGGACCACGGCGAAGAGCACGGCGAGGGAGACGGGATCGATTCTCACGGGAAGGGCCCTCCGCGGAGAAGGTAGGCGAGGGTGAGCGCCGACGCGATCGCGAGCACGGCGCCGCCGAGGCCCAGGAGGAAGCGCCCCTGCTCGCGCCCGGCCGCGACCCCGGGATCCCCGTCGAACACCGACAGCGTGGATTCGGGCGTCACCGCCACGACGAGCTCCTCGTCGGGGATCTCGAAACGGCGCTCCACGCGCTCCGCGAGGGCCGCGTCCCCGGTCGGGAGCGGCCGCGCGCCGGGATCGAGCTCCGGGGTCCGGACCGGCTGTCCGATCCCGAACCCGGGGATCGCGGCATTGCCCCAGGCCTCCGCCGGCGTGTCGGCAAGGGTCCCGGCACGGCGGGCGGCCTCGAGGTCGGCCTCGAGTGCCGGGTCGTCTCCTGGGTCGGGCTCCGCCGAGCGGAGCTCGTCGGAGGCGGCGGGGTCGTCGAGCGTCCCGAACGGCACGGCCCAGCCGATGACGGTCACCTGGTCTCCGGGCGCGATCCGCGCCTCCACGTAGCGACGCCGTGCGCCCATGCTGCCCGAGGCGATCCCCAGCCCGAACGCGTCGCCCGGGTCCGGAGCGTGCACCGTGAGCAGCGCG
>CAIYQJ010000216.1 GCA_903928275.1 uncultured Chloroflexota bacterium | reverse complement strand
GCGGTCGGAGCGTGCGCCCGCCGAGCACGCGCGCCCGTGAGCGCTACGGGCGCCGCCGAAGGCACGTGGTCCGAGGCCGGTGGCCCGGCCCGGGGGGATCCGGTCGACCGCCTCGGCCGTGCGGATCCCCACCTCCACACGCTCGCATCGGACGGGGTCGACGGCGTCGTCGCCATCCTCGACGCGGTCGAGACGCTGGCGCTCGACGTGATCGCGATCGCCGACCACGACCGGGTGGACGCGGCCCTTGCCGGCCGCGAGATCGCGCGTGCGCGCGGCATGCGGATCGACGTCATCGTCGGCGAGGAGGTGTCCACCCGCGGCGGCCACCTGCTCGCGCTGTTCATCGATGAGCGCATCCCGCCGCTGCGACCGCTGCGCGAGACCGTGGCGCGCGTGCATGACCAGGGCGGCCTGGCCATCGCGGCCCACCCGTTGACGCCCTACCCCCTGTGCATCGGCGAGCGTGCGATCCGCCGGCTCATGGACGAGCCGGACCCGCGCCACCGCCTGGACGCGATCGAGGCGTTCAACCCCACGACGTTCGGCCGGGCGCGGCACGACGCGGTGGTCCGCCTCGCGCTCGAGCTGGGGATGGCCGGGATCGGCGGGAGCGACGCCCACGAGATCGCCGCCATCGGGACCGGCGCGACCTTCTTCGCGGGGCGGACGGCGGACGACCTGCGCGCGGCGATCTCCGCCGGCGAGACGCGATGGGCCGGCTCGTTCCACGGGAGCCTCTCGCAGCTGCCGACGTTCGGGCGACAGCTCCGCAAGTACGCGCGCGGCTGGCGCGACGGCGTCGTGGGCCTCGTGAACGGCGGCAGCACCGGGCGCGACCTCGGCTACCCGGGCGGTCGGCTGCGCCCCGCGCGGCTCGACCTCGACTCCGCGATCGGGTCGTGGGCCGGCGGGGAGCCCGCCGGCCATCCCGGGCGGGAGGACGCGGCGGCCCACGGCGGCAGCGGCTCCGGCGGCGGCTCCGACGCAGGCGCGGATCCTGCCGGGTGGGATGATGGGGCCACGCGATGAAGATCGGCCTCGTGACCCCGTACGTCTACCCCGTCCCCGGCGGGGTGAACGACCATGTCCGCCACCTCTACGAAGAGCTGCGGCTGCGCGGCCACCAGGTGCGCATCATCAGCAGCAGCCACGGCCTCCAGAAGCCGTCGGAGGGCGATGTCGTCCGACTCGGCAAGGGTTTCTCGTTCCCCGCCAACGGGTCGGTCGGGACGATCACGCTCTCCCGGAGCTTCGACGGCCGGGCTCGCGCCATGCTCGCGGAGGAGCGGTTCGACCTCCTGCACTTCCACGAGCCGTTCGTGCCGTTTCTCTCCCTCTCGCTGCTGCGCGAGTCACAGAGCGTGAACATCGCCACGTTCCACGCCTATGCCGGCTTCTCGCCATCGTACGAGTTCGGAAGCCGAGCCCTCCAGGGCTTCGCGGGCCGGCTGCACGGCCGGATCGCGGTGAGCGCGGCCGCCCGTCACTTCATCGACCGGTTCTTCCCGGGCGACTACAAGGTGATCCCCAACGGCGTGGACGCTGATCGCTTCCGGCGGGCCGTCCCCCTCTCGCGCTGGCAGGATGGCGCCCGCAACGTCCTCTTCGTCGGGCGCTTCGAGGAGCGGAAGGGGCTCATCCACCTCCTGCGGGCCATCCGCGTCCTCCGGCGCGAGGGGCGGGACGACGTCCGACTCCTCGTCGTCGGCGGGGGGCCGCAGGAGCGCGAGATCCGGCGCTACGTGATGACCCGCCACCTCCAGGGCATCGAGTTCCTGGGGCGCGTGACGGACGACGAGAAGGCGCAGCTCTTCCGGACCGCGGACGTCTTCGTCTCGCCCGCCACAGGTCGCGAGTCGTTCGGCATCGTGCTGCTCGAGGCGATGGCGGCGGGCACGCCCATCGTGTGCAGCGACATCCACGGCTACAAGGGCGTCGTGAAACGGGGCGAGCAGGGGCTCCTCGTCCCGCCCGGCGACAAGGTCGCGCTCGCGGAGGCGATCGCGCGCATCCTCGACGACCCTGGCCTCGCCGCCCGCATGGGCGAGAGCGGCATGGCGCGGGCCGCCGAGTTCAGCTGGCGCGGGGTCGCGCGCCGCGTCGACGACTACTACGGGTTCGTCATCCGGCGGCTCGAGGCATCCGGCGGCCTCCCGCCGCACTTCGCGGCGGAGATCCCCCCGGCGCCGGTGGCCAGCCCGCGGCCCGCGGCGCCCCCGGCCTGACCCGGGCCGGACCGCGGTCCCCCGGGCCATCGGGCGCTAGCCTTCGGGGGCCGGACCGTCGGTCCCCGGCTCGTCGGGCCGCACGTCGGGCCACCCGTCGGGCCACCCGTCGCGCTCCGCGGCCCGCTCTGCGAGGGCGATCCGCCACGACCACGCGCTGTACCCCACGATCGCCGACGTGACGATGAGCGCGGTGAACAGGATCGCGGGCCACCAGTCGAGCAGCTTGACCGTGACCGGCGGGTCCGTGTTCACGGGGAACTGGAAGACGTAGAGCCACGTGGGCAGGATCCCCTGGTACGCGTTGAACAGCTGTGACGGGAGCGGCAGCGCGGAGATGTTCGGGTAGAAGAAGACGAACAGGAGCGCCGCGGCCCACACGAAGCCCAGCGTGAAGCGGCGTGGGTCGCGAGCCGTGACGATGACGTACGCGCAGAGCCCGAGCGGCACGAGCAGGAGCAGCGCCACGATCTCGGGCCGGATGCCGTTCACGTCCAGGACGGCGGCCGTGTCCGAGAGCGCGCCGGTCGCGAGGAGGGCCACGGCCCCGATGACGGCGACGACGGCGATCGTCGCAAGGTGCCGGTCGATGCCCTGGCGACCGCGGACCCCGTTCGTCGCCCTGGCCGTGCGGGCGTCGCGCTCGAGCGCGAACACCTGCCACGCGATGAGCCCACCGACCACGAGGAGGATCGCCACGATGGCGGCGATCCGCTGCGTCACGACGAGCTGGCCCACGCTCTCCGCGCACGCCGGCGAGTTCGGGTACGCCCGGTTCACGCCGACGACCGCGCAGAGCGGCAACCGGAAGAGCCAGAGCAGCGCCGGGCCCATGATCGCGATCGCGGCGGCCACGCGCGCCAGGAACCAGGTCCGTCGCGACGGCCCGTGCCAGAGCTCGGCGAAGAGGTAGGCGACGGCGAGGAGCACGAAGATGAGCGCCGTGTAGTAGTGGTACTCGAACGTGGCGCGGTCGATGCGGACCCACGGGAGCCACATGACGAAGAAGCCGACGCCGATGAGGGTGAGCGCGAGGCTGCGGCGGCGGAAGGCCTGCCAGGCGACGAAGGGGATCGCGGCGATGCCCATCCACCAGATCCCGAGGTTGCCGGAGTCGTAGATGGCGGCCGACGTCCCGCCGAACCCGTCCTGGTAGAACCAGACCGGCTTCAGGTCGAACGGCCAGGCCCACCACGGCGACGACGCGGCATGGGTGGCACGCAGGTTGTTGTGGTAGTCGTACATCGCCTTCGTGAGGTCGATGAGCGTCTGGCCCTTGTTCCCCGGCGGGAAGGACTCGGTGAGGCGGTTGCCGAGCGCGACCCACGGCAGGTAGCTGATCACGTACACGGCGAGCGGGATGAGGGCGAGGCTCACGACGAGCCAGACCGCCGGCAGGCCCCATCCGGACCCGAGCCGGAGCCAGCCGTCCGGCGCGTCGGCCGCGGGCTCCAGCAGGCGGACCGGATCGTCGGGGTCGGGCGGCGGAGCGAGCGGTCCGAGGCCGAACCGGGCCGCAAGGCGGAACGCGACGGCGGCGAAGACCGCCAGCGCGATGAGGGAACCCGAGACGGCCAGGATGACGAGCCCGATCGACGGCGGGCCCTGCGACGGGATCTCGCCGACTCCGAGCGCGAAGCCGACGAGCGCGCCCGCGATCCCGAGGACGCCGGGTACCCAGACGGCGAACCGCATCTCGTCGAAGGTCCACGCGATGGGGTGGAGGACGCTCACGACGACGACGAGGAGCGTGATCGCGATGGTGAGCAGGAGGAAGAGGATGTTCCCGCCGCTCGTCGTGTTCGTGGAGCTCACCGCGATCGCCATGTAGCCGAGCGTCGCGGCGACGGCCGCGAAGCCGATGATGAGGAGCACGCGTCCGAGCGCCGACCGCGCGAGGATGAGGATCCCGATCCCGCCGATGGCGTAGAGGGCGACCCACTTCGACGCGAGCCCCAGGCCCAGCAGGAGGCCGACGACCGGCATCCCCAGCGCGAACGCGAGCCAGCCTCTCAGGCGACCCGTCCACAGCGCCGCGAACAGCGTGAAGGCCGCGATGACGAAGAGGCCGACATAGACGTCGTTCATGGCGATGCGGGACTGGACGAACATCATCCCGTCCGCCAGCGCGAAGATGCCGGCCAGCACCGCGACCGTGCGGCGCCGGAAGAGGAGGCGTCCGAGCAGGTAGAGGACGCCGACCGTGAGCGCGCCGAAGATCACGCCCGGCAGGCGCCAGCCGAACGCGTTGCCGCCGGTGGAGACGGACGCGGAGGCGCCGCTCGGCGCGAAGGCGAGGATCTGCTGCCGATCCGTCGCCGGGCGCTGCTGGTCCGTGTCGAGCGCCCACGCGGACGTGGTGGCCCACGGGAGCCGCGCGTCGGCGAAGACGGCGTTGCCGTTGGGCTCGATCACGTAGATCGTGGCGCTCGACCCGTCCGGGGCGGTCCCGGCGACGTGGACGAGCTGTGTCGCGCTGTCGTAGACGATCCGCGAGACCGCGCCGGGCATGGGCGTGGTGTGCGAGACCGTCGGCAGGGCGGCGGTCTTCGCGTCACCGAGCTCGATCCGCCAGACGGAGGTGCCGCCCGCGGCGTAGAGCGCCGGGCTGCCGATCCCGTTCACCGCGACGACGTCGCGCGGCTTCCCCTCGACGACGATCGTGTCCGTGACCTTCGCCGTGGTCGGATCGACGAGCACGACCCCCGCGTCCGCGGCGGCCGCGATCCGCGGGCGCTGCTCGAGGGTGGCGCCGGCCAGGGACCCGGCGGTGATCGCTGCCTCCACCGCGGTCCGGACCGCCGGGTCGAGCCTCCCGGCGAGCGTCACCGAGCCGCCGGCCGCCGCCTTGATGCGGGCCTCGACCGCGGCGACGTCCAGTCCGGCGACGCGCTGCAGCGCGGTCGCGAACGCCTTGGGATCCGAGACGAGGGATGTGTCCACCGCGAGACCCTCGGACGTCCCTCCGTCCGCGAACCCGCCGAGGCCCGGCACGGTCGAGCGCCCGAGCGCGTCCCCGGTCAGCGCGTCCACGGTCGCCAGCTGGTCGCCCGCGAGGCCGGCCGCGATCGTGGTCCCGTCGAGCGTGACGAAGAGTCGCTGGACGGCGGCCGGAAGCGTCGCGAACACGTCCGGCGCCGGGAGCGTCTCGCCGGTCGTGCCGCTCGCGCGCAGCCGGTCGAGGGTCGTCGTGTCGAGCGCCAGGATCCCGCCCGTCCGGGTGCCGATGACCAGCCGGTGCGAAGCCATGTCCACCGCGACCGCCGTCGCCCCGGGCGCCGCGATCGTCGCGACGAGCGCGCGACTCGACAGGTCGTACGCCTGGACGTCGCTCCCCGTGGCCACGTAGATCCTGTCGCCCCCGGCGCCGGTGGCCGCCGATCCCGTGCCGTCGGCCGCCGACGCTGTGTCCCAGCGCGGCTCGATGACCGCGTCGAGCGCCGGGGCGCCGATGTCGCTCGTGGCGGTGACACGGTTGTTCCCTGCCACCACGATCCCGGCGGCGATCGCGTACTTGGCGAAGTGGGGATGCGTGTACTCGTAGATGTCGTGCGGCTCGCCGTACCGCCAGAACTGGAGGAACTCGGTCGCGGTCCGCGCGTGGTAGACCTCGTCGAAGTGCATCCGGTATGGCTCGGCGAGGCGGTACGTGCGCAGGACGAGCGCGCCCACGACGAGGATCACGAGGAGCCAGAGGTCGAGGCGGTCGAAGCGGCCGCCACCCTCGTGCGCGAGGCGCCACGAACGGTCGCGGGTGGGGAACCGCGGAAGCCGCCGAAACCAGCCGACGATGCCCGTCCCCGGATCGGCCTCGTCCTCGAGATCGGGGTCGACGGGCTCGACCTGCGCGACCTGCGCGACCTGCGCGACGGTCGTGGCGCCGGCCGTGGCGGCCCCCGCGACCCCCGTGACCGCGACCGGCGGCGTGGCCAGCTTCCGCGCCATGGGGGCCGACCGGTCGGGCGCACCGGTGCCGACGGGGGCTGTGGCCGCCACGGCGGCTCCGGCGGCGCCCCGGCGGGCGTCCGCCGCGGCCTCGGCGTCGGCCTCGTCCTCGGCCTCGTCTTCGTCCTGCTCGATCGCCGACCGTCTCAGGCGCGTGAGCGCCCACAGGAAGACGGCGGTGTGCGCGATCGCGATCGAGACCACGCCCGCCGGCGACCGTGCCAGGCTGCCGACCCCGAGCCAGTCGTCGATGCCGGGGTTCTGGTACAGCACGGCGAGGACCACGTAGAGGTTGAGGAAGCTCGCCACGGCCAGGACGAGGTACGCCACGCGCCAGCGGAGCGACGTCGCCGCGAGGATCGCGCCGAGCGCGAAGAACGGGTACAGGTAGCGTTCGTGGACGCGGGTCGGCAGGATGAAGAAGGCGATCGCCATGACCGTGAGGGCCACGAGCAGGGTCCGGCGGTCGTCGTGCCGCCAGACCACGACACAGAGGCCGGCGATGGCCACGAGGAGGAGCGCCGTGCCCACGGCGACGGCGGGGAGCGGCCCGAACGTGAACCACGGCTGGTCGGGGTACACGGAGTTGGGGGCATCGAGGATCCACGTCCCGTTCGACGCGACGCCGTGTCCGTCCTTCGAGAGGAGCGCCCATGGGTTGTACGCGTTGACGGTGAGGTACGAGTACTGGGCGGCGGTCGTGACGATCTTCCGCGCTAGATCCCACGGCCACAGGGCGAACGGGATCGAGAGCGCGAACGCGGTCCCGACCCCGGCGACCAGGACGCCGACGATGTCGATGGGGCCCTCGCGCTCCGGGCGCGCGATCCCGGCTCGGGCGAGCGCGCGCCACAGGACGCCGGGCTCGCCGTCCCGCTCCGGGCGGGTCACGAGATATCGTCGCAGGATGACCACGGCGGCGATCGGGATGAGGATCCCGAACTGCGGCTTGATGATCGCCGCGACGGTGGTGAGCACGGTCGCCGAGATCATGCGCCCGCGCCACAGCCGGCGGACGGCGAGGAGCAGGAACACGGTCCCGAACGAGTCGACCTGCCCCCAGACCGAGCTGTCGAACCCGGTGACGGGGTTGAACAGGAAGAGCGCGGCGCCGAGGAGGGCGGCCCGGCGGCCGGCACCGAGCTCCCTCGCCATCGACCAGACGAGGAAGGCGACCGCGCCGTCCGCGAGGATGGCGGGCAGCTTGATGAGGTCGCCGGCACCGCCGACGAGGCGACCCACGAGACCGACGAGCCAGAGGACGTAGAGATAGCCGGGCGTGTAGTCGGCGAAGAAGCCGCGGTCGTAGAACCCGAACGGCCCGAGCTGGGCGAGGTTGTCGGCCCAGTACCGGAACGCCTGCACGTCCACGCCGAAGCCGGAGCCCGGCTTCAGGAGGACGTATGCGATGATGAGCCGAAGGGCGATCCCGGTCGCGATGAGGATCGCGATCGCGCGGTACTCGCCCCCGGTCCTCGCCGGCCCGGTCGCCGCGGTCGCGCCCCCCGTGGGGCCGCCCCTGTCGGGGCCGGTCAACGAGTTCGGCCTCCTGCATGAGCGCTGAGGTGGAGCGGAGTATACGCCCGGGTCGCCCCTCGACGGCCCAACCGCACGCCACCTCGGACGACGGCGTCCGTGCCGCGTCCGCACCCGTCCCATCGGTCGTCGTGGGCGGCGCGGTCGTGCTCGGCCTGCTCGTCCTCTACGTGCTGAGCAACCTGGACCGCGAGAACGTCTACCGCCACTTCGTCTGGCAGGGGCTCGCGTGGCTGGACGGCCATGCCACCATCGCGTTCCCGGTCCCCGGCAACGACTACTACAACGACGTCATGCCGGTCCTCGACGCCGCTGGCGTGCCGACCGGGCGCGGCCTGCTCCCGTTCCCGCCGCTGCCGGCGCTCGTCCTGCTGCCCTTCACCGCGATCTGGGGGCTCGCGACGGACGCGCAGCTCCTGACCGCGATCGGGGCAGCCCTCGGCGTCGGTGTCGCCTTCTGGGCCCTCGGCCGCCTCGAGATCTCGCGCGTCGTGCGCCTCGCCATGACGATCTTCCTCGGCGCCGGGACGGTCCTCTGGTATGCGGCGGCGGTCGGCAGCACGTGGTGGACGGCGCACGTCGTCGCGCTCCCGCTGCTGTTCGGCGCGGTGGGCATCGGCATCGCACGGGAGCACGCGATCCCCTTCCGCCCGGAGCGGCGGTTCCTCGCTTCCATCGACCCGGCGCTCGTCCTCGCGGGCCTGCTCCTCGGCCTCGCAGCGACAGCCCGGATCCCGGTGGCGCTCGGCGCGGTCTACTTCCTCTTCGTCGGGGGCGGGACGCTGCGCGGTCGCGTCCTGTCGGTCGGCCTCGGCGCTGCGCTCCCGCTCGTGGCGCTCGTCGTCTATACGCTCGTGGCGACCGGCCACCCGTTCAACCCGGCGTACGACTACCTCTACCGCTACGAGGTGGATGCGTACCCGGAGCTCGGGTACGTGGGCTCCTGGGCGATCGAGGATCCGCGCTACATCCCGCAGAACCTCGCCCGCATGCTCCTCCAGCCCCCGAACGTGCTGCCCGCGTGCGCGGACCCAGGCGCCGTCCGCGGGCTCTTTGACGCGGCGTGCCCGTTCGTGGTGCCCGACGCGGTCGGGATGAGCCTGCTGCTCACGAGCCCCGCCTGGCTCCTGGTGCTCCCGGCCATCCGGCGCCGGTGGGCGGACCCGGTCGTCTCGGGCGGCATCATGGCCGCGGGCCTGATCGCGACGCTCGACCTCATGCACTTCAGCCAGGGGTGGGTGCAGTACGGCTACCGCTTCTCGCTCGACTTCGCGCCGTTCCTGCTCCCGGTCGCAGCGCTCGGGCTCGAAGGACTCGCCGGCCGGTGGCGGCGAGTCGGCTACGTCCTCATCGGCGTGTCGGTCATCATGCAGCTGTGGGGGATCATCTGGCGCGGGGTCATGGGCTGGTGAAGACGGGGTTCATCCGTACGTACGGGGTCCCGGCGGGTCTCGCCGGGCTGCTCTCGTTCGCGCTGGGCATGGCACATCTCATGCCCGGCGTCGGGTACTGGGACACCGGCGAGATGCAGACCGTGGCACCCGTCTTCGGCGTAGCGCACCCCACCGGGTACCCCGCATACGTCGTGCTCGGGTGGCTCGCGTCCATCGTCCTCCAGCCGCTCGGCGAGCCGGCCGTCCGGATGAACGTGCTCTCGGCCATCCTCCTCGGCGCGACGTCGGCGCTCACCGCGGTCCTCTGCGTCCGGCTGACTGGCCGCCCTCTTCTCGGCCTCGCCGGCGGGATCGTCCTCGCACTGGCACCCGAGGCCTGGTACCTCGCGACACACGCGGACCCGCACGCGCTCCATGCCTGCCTGCTGGCGCTGCTCCTCCTCCTCCTCGTGGTCTGGGGTGACCGACGGCGCGAAGGGGCCCCGCGGACGGACCGGTGGCTCGTGGCCGCCGCGATCGTCTTCGGCGTCTCGCTCGGGAACCAGGCCCTCGCGCTCCTCCTGGTGCCCGGCATCGCGCTGTACGTGCTCGTCACCGACGTCCGGATCCTCCGCCGGCCGCTCTTCGTCGTCGGGTGTTTGGCGGTCGCCGCGGGCACGGGCGCGCTGCTGTACCTGCAGCTGCCGCTGGCGGTGGCGCTGGGCAGGCCGCTCATCTACGGGCGCCCCGGGACCCTCGGCGGGTTCCTGTACGTCGTCCTCGGGGAGCAGTTCCGCGGGTCGTTCGGCAATCCCTTCGCGGACCCCGGCGGGACGGTCGGCACGATGATCGACGCGGTGACGCGCCAGCTCGGGTGGCTGGCCCTCGCGGTGCCCGCCGCCGCGGTCGCCACGGCCGTCCTGCGCCCGCGGTACTTCCTCCTCACGGCCCCGGCGTTCGTCGCGACGCTCGTGTTCGCCGCCGTCTACGTGAACGCGGAGATCGACCGCTACCACGTGGGACCCGTCCTGATCGCCGTGACCTGGCTCGTCATCGGGGCGGGGTGGATCGTCGACGTCGTCGAGGATGCCGTCCGGTCGAGGCGGGAGCGGGGAGGGGACATCGACGCCGAGCCGACGGCCGCGAGCGGCGACGCCGAGCAGACGGCGGCGAGCGGCGACGCCGGGCAGGGAGGGGACGTCGGCGCCGATACGCCCGCCGAGCCGGCCGTCCGGCCGTCGCGCGGGGCGGTCGTCACCGCGATCGTGCTCGTGGCGCTGGCCGCGGCGCTGGTGGCACCCGCTCTCGCGCGCATTCCCTCGTCCGAGGAGACGGCCAGCTCGGTCTCCTATCTCGACGCGCGTGCGTGGCTCGACGACGCGCTCACGGCCATGGAGCCGAATGCCACGATCGTGAGCTGGTGGGCGTACTCCACGCCCCTCTGGTATGGGACCATCGTGCAGGGCCGCCGGCCGGACATCCGGATCGTGGACGACCGGACCCGGCTCGACCAGGACCTCGGCGAGGTCGCCGACGTCATCCGCGCGGACCTCGGGAAGCGCCCCGTCTACCTGCTCCGGCAGGGGGCCGAGATCAAGGCTCTGGAGGAGGAGTTCGTGCTCGAGCTGGTGCCCCTCGGCAGCGGCGCGCCGATCTACCGGGTGCTGGGCGTGAAGGGGGCCGGCTCGTGAGCGGCCCCACCCTCGCCCCGCGGCTCCCGGAGCTGTCGTTCTTCTTCCCGGCACACGACGAGGAGGCCAACCTGGAGCCGCTCGTCATCGAGGCGATCGCGGCGCTCCCGTCCCTCGCCGATCGATTCGAGATCATCGCGGTGGACGACGGGTCGAAGGACGGGACGGCCGCGATCGCCGACCGCCTAGCGGCCGAGCATCCGGGCATCGTGCGGGCGGTGCATCACCCGGCCAACCTCGGGTACGGGGCGGCGCTGCGCTCCGGCTTCCGTGCGTCCCGGTATGCGCACGTGGCGTTCACCGACGGCGATCGGCAGTTCCGCGTCGCCGACCTGGGCCGCCTGGTGGAGCGGATGGCGGCGCCGGACCGGCCGGACGTCGTCGTGGGGTTCCGCATCAGGCGGGCGGATCCGTTCATCCGGACGGCCTACGCGCGCGCCTACAAGCTCGCGAACCGGGTCTGGTTCGGCCTCCGTGTCCGGGACGTGGACTGTGCCTGCAAGCTGTTCCGTCGCGAGGCGCTCGTCGGCGTCCGCGTCGAGTCGGGCGGCGCCTTCTTCTCGGCGGAGCTCCTCATCAAGCTGCGGGCCGGCGGCCGCTCGATCGCGGAGGTCGGGGTGCCGCACTACCCCCGGACCGCGGGCTCACAGACCGGCGCCAGGGTGAGCGTCGTCTGGCGCGCCGTGAAGGACTTCTGGTCGCTCCGCCTCCGGCTCTGGGCAAACCGTCCCCGCGCGATGCGCCGCGGGGAGCCGATCCTCGACCCGGGCGGCGGGTAGCGGCGCCCGCGTTCCCTTCCGGCTCCGCTACTGCGCGGGCGGGCGACCGCCGCGCCGCTCGTCCTCGGCGTCGACGTCCAGCGAGTTCACGAAGTCGCGGAAGACGGAGAGCTTCTCCTCCTCCGCGCCGAGAGGCTCGTCGGAGCGGATCCCGGCCCGGTCCATGACCGCCGCGGCGGCGAAGATGGGGGCGCCCACCCGCAGAGCGAGCGCGACCGCGTCCGACGGGCGGGCGTCGATGTCGTGCGTGGCGCCCGCGGCGTCGAGGAGGATCCGTGCGTGGAACGTCTCCTCGGCGAGGTCGACGATGACGATCTCGCGCACGACCGCTCCCAGATCGGTGAGCGTCGCGACGAACAGGTCGTGGGTCAGGGGCCGCTCGGGGCTCACACCCTGCAGGCGCATCGCGATGGCGTTGGCCTCCCATGGTCCGATCCAGATCGGGAGATACCGGTGGCCACCGACCTCCCGGAGGATGACGACGTGCTGGCTCGAGAGCATGTGCACCCGCACGCTCTCGACGACGACCTCGATCCGGTCCGCGGGCATGGCGCGATTATCCCACGCTCGTCGGTCGCAGCCGCGCGTCCGTCAGGGCGAGGTGATCGTCTTCGCCGGCGCCGGGGCCGACTGCGTCGGGGCGGGCGGCGACGCGCCAGGGGAGGACGGCGGCGACGCGGTCGGGCCGGCCACCGGCTCGAGGGGCGTCGTCCAGATCCTGTCCGCCGTGATCCACGTGAGGAGCGGTGACTTCCCGGCGCCGCGGTCCACGACGTACGCGCCGCGGATCGCCGCCCAGCGCTCGGGATCCTGTGCGAGCCGGTACTGCGCGGTGAGCTGGCCCGTGGCCTTGTCCGTCGCGGTGACCCGGCGGTTCGCGGAGTCCCACGCGTAGACCGTCCCCTCGCCGGTGGCCCCGAAGCCCGTTACGAGGCCGTACTGCGTCCCCGGCCGGAGGATCTGGTCGCCGGGGTCGGCGACCGAGTTCTTCATCCGCTGGCCACCGCTGAAGCGGACGACGTCGCCGCCGTCGATGGACCACAGGTCGCCATCGATGTACAGCGACGAGATCCCCGACACGTCCTGGGGGGCGGCGAGATACCCGGACGGGGCGGAGGGGAAGCCGCTGCCGTCGGCCGCCGGCGAATACCGGAGGATCTGCTGCGAGGACGGGTCGACGACGTACAGGTTGTACAGGCCGAGGCCGGCATCGCGGAGGAACGTGCCCATCGTCCGGATGTCATTCCCCCAGCTCGTCGATTGCGCGACCGGGACGCGCGCGAGAGCACCGTTGCCCTTCTTGTCGATGGGTCGCCAGCGCCAGAGGACGTTCTTGCTGTCGAGCACGAGCAGGTCGGGCCCCGAGACCGACAGGAAGCGGGGCTCACCGATCTTCTGCTTCCCCACCGCCTGGCCGGCCGAGATGAGGAGGGTCGCCTTCTTCCCGGTCAGGTCGACGCGATACACGCCGTGGCCTGCGCTGTCGAGGACATACGGCGCGCCGTCCGGCCCCCGGACGATCGCCGAGAGCGACACGGGCGGTGAGGCGCTGTCGAATGAGAAGGCCTGCGTGGCGCCCACGTCCACCATGCCGAAGAGGGCGTCGAGGCCGTCCACGACGCGGACCTGGATCGGCGCGATCGTGGACGTCGGGATGCCTGCGGCTGTGGCCTTCTGGAGGTCCCCGTAGGCGTTCGTGAGGAGCTGCATGGCCTTCGTCGGGTCGTCGGTCACGAGGTTGGACCCGTTGTCGAAGACCAGCCGCACGGCCTCCTGCGCCGATTCGAGCGACCGCTGGCCCACCGTCACCTCGGCGACCGCGTTCGGCGACTTGGCGCCAGTACCGAGCGCGAAGACCGCGAGCCCCGCGACGGCCGCGACCGCGATGAGGACGAGGGCCGCGATCGCGAGTCGGCGCTGCGTGCGGCGGCGCGCCGTCGCGGGCGTGACGGTGCGCGAAGGCTCGCTGCGGCGCGGCATGAGGTCCTGCACGCGACCCCACCCGCCGCGCGCCGCCCCGCCCGCGGCGCGGCGGGCGCGCCCCGCGGAACCGGTCACGGCAGCTACGCCGCCGGAGAGCGAGTCGGCGAGGGGGATCGGGGATCTCTCCGGCGTGCCCGCGAGCGGTTCCTCGGCCTGGACGGGCACGAGCTCCGCGCGACGATGCGTCGATGCCACCTCGGATGCCTCGAACGCGATCGCCGCGTCCGATCCCACTCCGTCGAGGGCCACGAAGCGGCGATGGATGTGCTCCATGGCGGACTGCGGGTGGAGAGCGACCAGCGCCTCCTTCAGGTCGTCCATCCCCACCACGGCGATGAGGTTCGTCGAGGCGAGGGTGACGGTATCCCCGACGCCGATCTCCCCCTTCCAGACCTGGGGTGTGATCTCCGTGGTCGGCAGGCCCCTGTCTCGATGCGGATCCGGCAGCTCCAGGAGGCGCGCCTGGCGGACCATGAACGCCTGGACGGGTCCGACCGTCACGACGTACAGCTCGTTCGACCGGACGACGGCCAACCCGAGCCCGATGGGCCCGGACTCGTCGGAGGCCGGCCCGAGACCGAGCCGCTCGCGTTGCGCGACGAGGCGTCGGTTCGCGGACCGGATGACCTTGGCGAGGACGCCCTGGAGTCCGGCCGACTCGTCGTAGAAGTACTCGTCGCGGATCGCCTCGGCCACGAGGCGGGTCGCGTCCCGGGCCCGCGGGACCCCGGGCGGGCCGGTGACGACGAGGTAGAGGTTGCCCTTGGAGCGCGCGGTCGACCCGACCGTCGGCTCGACGACGACGGTCGTGTCCGGGGAGTCGGGGAGTCGGTCCTGCTCGGCGACGACGCCGAGCTTCATGTGCAGGCGGGCAGCCATCCGTTCGGTCAGTGGGGCGAGGAAGGGGCGCGGCGAGGACGGCCGCGACGGTCACCGTACGTCGCCGACGAGAGAGCCGAGTATACGCGGCGAGTCGGGCGGCCCCGGCCGGAGGCCCTACTCGCGCCGCGTG
>CAIYQJ010000215.1 GCA_903928275.1 uncultured Chloroflexota bacterium | reverse complement strand
GGCACGTGAGGCACCAGGCGGCGATCTGGGTGGTGAAGTTCGCGGAGTCGCCGTTCGGCGCGTCGTTCGACGTGCCGGACTGGCCGTTCCACGGCACCTTGCGGCGGAAGTAGTCGCCCGCCGTGGACCCCACGCCGAGCGAGGTCACCTGGCTCGCGAGGAGCGTGCCGGACCCGCCGTTGGTCTGGATGACGGTGTAGTTGCGCGCGTCGCCGGACGGCGGGAGCGCCGCGTCAGCGACGAGGGCGCCCGGACTGGCGACCGGGTAGAACGTGTCGATGCCCGAGATCGCCGGGTTCGGGATGGGTTCGAGGATCCGGTACTGGCCGTTCCCGTGCGGGTTGTGGCACGTGGTGCAACTCACGTTGACCTTCGGGCCCGCGTAGGCGGCAGTGTCGAAGTTGGCGTTGTAGTTGCCCCAGGCGGTGCCGCCGGTGGACTCGGTGATCACCCCGCCCACATTGGGCAGGTGGGCCGAGGTCACAGCCTGGGGAGCCCCGACCGGGACCTTCGTCAGGAGCCGGACCGAGCCGCTGCTCAGGTACGAGATCCGGGCGGCCGCCCCGGACCCGATGCGTGCCTGGACGAAGCCGCCGCCGCGGAGGGCGCCGAGCTCGACGCCACGGCCGACCCCGGCCGCGCCGGTGGGCGTGTACTGGAGACCGGTCACGACGTCCGTCGTCGCGCCGACGCCCGCCTGCCCGTGGCAGACCAGGCACATGGCCGGCGGCGCTGCCCCGATGAGCAGCGAGCCCTGACCCTGCGATGATTGCGCGGAGTGTGCCCTGTGGCACCCTGCGCAGCTGTCGGCGTTGATGCCGGCAGAACCGCTGTTGATCGATGCGACATGCGGTCCACCGTCAGCGAAGACGGGGATCGCGGCAAGGAACAGCCAGACGGCGCCGCCTGCGAAGAGGAGCGCCATTCGCCTCACTGTCCTCACCTCCTTTCATGCAACTGCGTGGTCATAGAGGTGTTCTCCCGCCTGCTCGGCGGCCAGCGCATCTCTCTTCCTCCCTGGACCCCTCCTTCTCCCTTCCGCTGCTCCTGTCCATCTCGATGACTGCTGGATCCGGCCGCCGGCGCATGCCGCCGACCGTCGCCGACGGCGCCGAGGCCGCCCATGATCCCGATGTAGCCCTCCGGTCGCGGAGGTCGTTCGAACGCGCACCGACCGGCGGCGTCGTCCCGTGCCATCCGGCTCAGTAGCTCCACTGCTGGAGGCGGTTGATCGCGAGGTCGGTGACGAGGACGTGTCCGTGGGTGTCCACCGCGACACCGTTCGGATACGCGAACATGCCGTCGCCCGTCCCCTGCCCACCGAAGCGTCCGATGTACGTGGGCTGACGATCGTTCGGCCCGGCGACCTTGTAGACGAGCACCGCGCTGGCGGTGGTGTCCACCACGTAGATGCGCCCCGAGTCGTCGATCGCGATCCCGCGCGGGAGCCCCAGCTCGCCCTCGCGGGCGCCGCGCGGGATCCCGCCGAGCTCACGCCCGTCCGGCGCGAAGACGCGGAGACGGCCGTTGTTGCTGTCCGTGACGTACAGGTTCCCGCTCGCGTCGAGCGCGACACCATTCGGGAAGTTGAACATCCCCTGCGAGCCGATCGAGCTCACGAGCTTGCCGTCGGGCCCGAATCGGTGGACCCGGTGGAACGGCGAGCCGAGGTCCGTGACGTACATCGACCCGTCGGGCGCGAAGCAGATCCCCACCGGCTGCCAGCCCGCGAGGTCCGTTCCCGGGTCGAACGTCCGGCGGTAGATGCCGTCCGGCGAGTACACGTAGATGGCGCCGGTGGCCCGGTCTGAGACGTAGACGTCCTGGTTGACGGGGTTCACCGCGACGTAGAGCGGGACATGCTGCGCGCCAGCCGAGTCGGGCGGCTTGGCCGTGCCGATCGCGTTGCCCTTCCCGTCGAAGATCTTCACGGTCAGGTCGCCGCCGGTCTGGGTGACGTACACCCTGTCGCCCGCCGCGTTGACCGCGACGCCCATGCCGGACGTGACGCCGTACATGCTGAAGCTGTATGCCGGCAGCGTGG
>CAIYQJ010000214.1 GCA_903928275.1 uncultured Chloroflexota bacterium | reverse complement strand
GCGGATCGTCGCCCGCCGCAGGAGGCGGAGGGCGAGGCGCTCCACGAGGAACGCGGCGGCCGCCGCGAGGATCGGCGCCACGGCGAGGATGATGAGGACGCCGAAGACGCCGAAGAAGTGCCCCTCCTGTATGGGTCCCCAGTCGATCGCCGCGACGCCATTCTCGAGGAGTCCCGCGCCCACGAGGCCGCCGACGAGCGCGTGGCTCGATGACGAGGGGATGCCGCGGCTCCACGTCACGAGGTTCCAGGCCACCGCGCCGGTGAGCCCCGCGCCGATGACCGCTACGGCCTGGTCCGGCGGGACCGCCACGATCTTCCCGATCGTGTTCGCGACCGCCGAGCCGATGACGAACGGGCCGATGAGGTTGAAGACCGCGGCGAGGATGACGGCCGGGATCGGGCGCGCGACGCGCGTGGCGACGAGCGTGGCGATGGCGTTGGCGGCGTCGTGGAACCCGTTCGTCAGGGCGAACGCGAGGGCGACCCCGATCGCGAGGACCACGCCCGCCGTCACGTCCGTGCATCCTCTGCCCCGGGCACCGTGGTGGACCCCCCGGGGACGCTGATCCGGCCGCCGCTAGTGGACCCCGGCCCTCCGCAGGAGCGTCGGGATCTCTGTCGGCGAATCGGCGACGAGGAACCCCGCGGCCTCGAGCGCCGCCACCTTCGCGGCCGCGGTGCCGCTTCCGCCGCTGATGATCGCGCCGGCATGTCCCATCCGCTTCCCTTCGGGCGCGGTACGGCCGGCGATGAAGGCGACCTTCGGGACGTCCGCCAGGTGTGTGGCCGCCCACCCGGCGGCCTCCTCCTCCGCGGACCCGCCGATCTCGCCGATGAGGACGATCGCGTCGGTCTCGGGGTCCTCCGCGAAGAGCCGGAGCACGTCCAGGTGCGTGGTGCCGACGATGGGGTCGCCGCCGATCCCGATGCACGTGGACTGGCCGATCCCGGCGTCCGTCATCGCCTGGACCGCTTCGTACGTGAGGGTGCCGGAGCGCGAGACGACGCCGACGCGGCCCTCGCGGTGGATGGACCCCGGGATGATCCCGACCTTCGCGCGGCCGGGCGACGTGGCCCCGGGGCAGTTGGGGCCCACGAGGCGCGCGCCGGCCGCGGCGACGATCTCGACGACCTTGAGCATGTCGAGGGCGGGGATGCCCTCCGTGATGCAGAAGACGGTCCGGATCCCCGAGCCCACTGCCTCGAGGATCGCGTCCGGGGCGCCCGCCGACGGGACGTAGATGACCGACACGTTCGCGCCGGTCTCGCGGACGGCGTCGGTGACGGTGTCGAAGACCGGGACCGTGCCGTCGAGCGCCGTGCGGCCGCCCTTCCCCGGCGTTGTGCCGGCGACGACGTTCGTCCCGTATTCCTGCATCTGCCGCGCGTGGAACTCGCCCTCGCGCCCGGTGATCCCCTGCACGACGAGGCGCGTGTCGCGCCCGACGAGGATGCTCACGCCGCACCTCCGACGGCCCGCGCGGCCGCCACAGCCTTCTCGGCAGCCTCGTCGAGCGTGGCCGCCGTCTCGAACCTGGCCTCTCGGAGGAGGCGCTGTGCTTCGTCCGCGTTCGTGCCCACGATCCGGACGACCATGGGGACCTCGCGGTGCTGCTGGGAGCGGGCCTCGATGAGCCCCTTGGCGACCTCGTCGCCCCGCGTGATGCCGCCGAAGATGTTGACGAGGATCGCCTGCACCTTGCGGTCCTCCAGGATGAGGCGCATCGCGGCGGCGACCTTGTCCGCCCGCGCGCCACCCCCGATGTCGAGGAAGTTCGCCGGCTCGCCGCCGGCGCGCTTCACGAGATCCATCGTCGTCATCGCCAGTCCGGCACCGTTGACCATGCAGCCGATCGTGCCGTCGAGCCGGATGAAGCTCAGGTCGTGCGTGCGAGCCTCCACGTCCGCCGGGTCCTCCTCGCCGAGGTCGCGCAGGGCCTCGAGGTCGGGATGCCGGGGGAGCGCCGAGTCGTCGAGCGTGATCTTCGCGTCGAGGGCGAGCAGCTTCACGAGGCTGTTCCCGTCGGCGTCCGTCTCGCGCACGATGGCGAGGGGGTTGATCTCGACGAGGTCCGCGTCGTAGGTCGTCATCGTCGTGACGAGCCCCTTCGCGATCGCGACGAACGTGCGCAGGTGGACCCCGCCGAGGCCGACGGCGAACGCGAGCCGTCGCGCCTGCCAGTCCGCGAGCCCGAGGAACGGGTGCGCCGTCTCGCGGTGGATGGCGCCCGGGTCGCGCTTCGCGACCTCCTCGATCTCGACCCCGCCCTCGGCCGACGCCATGACGACGATCCGCCGGCTCGCCCGGTCGAGGATCGCCCCGAGGTAGAACTCCTGGACGATCTCCGCGGCGGGTCCCACGAGGACCTTGCGGACGGTGATGCCCTTGATCGACATGCCGAGGATCGCCGACGCGACGGATTCGGCGTCGTCCGCGGTCCGGGCGAGCTTCACGCCGCCCGCCTTGCCGCGACCGCCGACGAGCACCTGCGCCTTCACGACGACGGCCGATGCGCCGTGTGCGAGGTATGTGGCGGCGGCGGTCCGCGCCTCCGAGGCACTGCGGGCGACCGTCCACGGCGGGACGGGCAGGCCCTGGGCGCGGAGCAGCAGCTTCGCGTCCGCTTCCTGGATCTTCACGAGGTCGGCTCCTGTGGTCGAGCGCGCTCGGCGCCTGGGGGCGTCCGGGGATGTACCGATGATACGGCGCCCGGCCGCCCGGCACGGGTGCCCTCCGGTCCCGGCGACGCGGGCCGTCCCGCCCGTCGACGCGTGCCGTCCCGCCTGACGGGACGCCCGCCCACCTCGTTAGAATGCGGTCCGCACGTGTGATCGCGAGGCCTCCGTCGCAGTCGGCGGTCCGGATGGTCCGCGGAACGACCCGCGCGCGGGGCGCCGGGTCCAGACGGAGGCTGCATTGCTCCTGCGGTATCGCGGCGGCGCCGGGATGCTCGCCTGGGCGCTCCACCGGATCGCCGGGGTCGCCCTCTGGCTCTTCATCCTCCTCCACGTCTTCGACATCTGGCTCGCCGCGGCCAACCCCGCCCTCTACGACGAGGTCCTCAAGGTCTACGCCAGCCTGCCGGGCCGGATCGGCGAGGCGCTCATCGGGGCCGCGCTCCTGTACCACGCGCTCAACGGCCTCCGGATCATCGCGCTCGACTTCTGGCCGAGGCTCACCCGCTACCACCTCCAGCTCTGGTACGCGTGCTGGATCGTCTTCTTCGTCGCCGGGATCCCCGGCGCCTATCTCATCGTCGCGCCGGCCCTCGGCCTGCCGGGCCTGAAGGGGTAGCGCGATGGCCGTGATCACTCGGGCAGGTCGGGGCAGGCCGCGCAGCGGCGGGTTCGAGCTGGCGGTCTGGTACCTCATCCGTCTCTCGGGTGTCGCGCTCTTCGTGCTGGCCCTCTCGCACTTCAGCATCACGCACTTCGTCTCCGACCCGGCCGTCCAGACGTCGCAGTGGATCTTCGGGGAGCGCTGGGGAGGCCTGCTCTGGCGGACGCTGGACTGGCTCATGCTCCAGATGGTCGTCTTCCACGCCTTCCTCGGGATGCGGACGGTCTTCACGGACTATCTCCGCGGCGGTGCCAGGACGGCGGTGCTCATGACGCTCTACCTGGTGGCGTTCCTTGTCTTCGTCCTGGGCACGGTGGCCGTCATGTCGATGCCCGTCGGCCTGGTGCGCTGAGGTTCCCATGCGGATCGACACGGACGCGATCGTCGTCGGAGCCGGGGGCGCCGCCCTCTGGGCCGCCCTGGAGCTCGCGCACGAAGGCGTGCAGACGGCCGTCCTCACCAAGCTCTATCCCACCCGCTCCCACACCGGCGCCGCCCAGGGCGGCGTCTGCGCCGCTCTCGGGAACCTCGAGGAGGACCACTGGGAGTGGCACATGTTCGACACCGTGAAGGGCGGCGACTACCTGTCCGACCAGGACGCGGCGGAGGTCCTCGCGCGCGAGGCGATCGAGCGCGTCATCGAGCTCGAGCACATGGGGCTGCCGTTCAACCGCACGCCCGAGGGGAAGATCGACCAGCGCAGGTTCGGCGGGCACACGCGCGACTTCGGCGAGGCCCCGGTGAAGCGGGCGTGCTACGCGGCCGACCGGACCGGCCACATGATCCTCCAGACCCTCTACCAGCAGTGCATCAAGGCCGGCGTCCGCTTCTACGACGAGTACCACGTCGTCGACCTGCTGTTCGAGGGTGGCGACGCGAACGAGGGCGGTCGGGCGGCGGGCGTCGTCGCGTACCGGATCGCGGACGGCGAGATCCACACGTTCCGCGCGAAGGCGGTCCTCCTCGCGACGGGCGGCTACGGCCGCGCCTGGCGGATCACGAGCAACGCGTACTCGCTCGCCGGCGACGGCATGGCGCTCGCCTACCGCCGCGGGGTCCCCCTCGAGGACATGGAGTTCTACCAGTTCCACCCCACCGGGGTCTACGGCATCGGGATCCTCCTCTCCGAGGCGGCCCGCGGCGAGGGCGGGACCCTCCTGAACCGTGACGGCGAGCGTTTCATGGCCCGCTACGCGCCGAGGCTCATGGAGCTCGCTCCGCGGGACATGGTGAGCCGGGCCATGTACCTCGAGATCCGCGACGGGCGTGGGATCGACGGGAAGGACTACCTCTTCCTCGACGTCAGCCACCTCGGTCGCAAGGTGATCGAGGAGAAGCTGCCGGACATCACCGACTTCGCCCGGATCTACCTCGGCGTGGAGCCGCTCCGTGAGCCCGTCCCAGTCCAGCCGACCGCCCACTACGCGATGGGCGGGGTGCCCACGGACCTGTCCGCGCGAGTCCTGCGCGACGAGACCGGCGCCCTGGTCCCGGGCCTGTACGCCGCCGGCGAGGCGGCCTGCGTGAGCGTCCACGGCGCGAACCGGCTCGGCACGAACTCGCTCGTCGACCTCCTCGTGTTCGGCCGGCGGGCCGGCAAGGCGATGGCCGAGGACGTCCGCGGGGGGACGCTGCCGGAGATCGCCGCCGACGCCGACGAGCCGGTCCGCGCGGAGATCGAGGCGCTGCGGACGCGCGCGGTCGGGGAGCGGCCGGATACGATCCGCGCCGAGATGACGCGCCTCATGGACGAGAAGGTCGGCGTCTTCCGCGATGCGACCCTGCTCTCCACCGCCGTGGAGAGGATCGGGGAGCTGCGCGAGCGCTACGCGCGCGTCGTCGTCGCGGACCGCGGGACCACGTTCAACACGGACCTCCTCGAGACGCGCGAGCTGGGCTACCTGCTCGACTGCGCGCAGGCCACCGCCGCGTCGGCGCTGGCGCGGAAGGAGAGCCGCGGCGCGCACTCCCGCGAGGACTACCCGGAGCGCAACGACGCGGCCTGGCTCGCGCACACGTTCGCCTTCCGACGCGACGACGCCCAGCCCGACCTTCGGTACAAGCCCGTGTCGATCACGCGCTTCGAGCCGAAGCCGCGCACGTACTGAGCCGGGAGCAGCCCCCATGCAGGTCGACCTCCGCATCCTCCGCTACGACCCCGAGCGGGACGCGGCCCCGCACTGGGAGTCGTACTCGGTGGACGCGGCGCCGCGCGACCGGGTCCTGAACCTCCTGCAGTCCGTGAAGGACCTCCAGGACGGGAGCCTGACCTTCCGGCGGTCGTGCGCACACGGGATCTGCGGCTCCGACGCGATGCTCATCAACGGCCGCAACCGCCTCGCGTGCAGGATCCGGGTCGAGCAGCTGGGCCGGAAGGTGAGCGTGGCGCCGCTCGGCGGCCTGCCGGTCGTGAAGGACCTCGTCGTGGAGATGGAGGGGTTCTTCGAGAAGTACCGGAGCGTCATGCCGTTCTTCGTGAACGACACGCCCACGCCGGCGCGCGAGCGGCGCCAGAGCGCGAAGGACCGCGAGCGGTACGACGACACGACGAAGTGCATCCTCTGCGCCGCGTGCACCACCTCCTGCCCCTCGTTCTGGGCTCAGCCGTCGTACGTCGGGCCCGCCGCCATCGTGCAGGCCCACCGGTTCATCTTCGATTCGCGCGACACCGCGGCCGAGGACCGGCTCGAGATCCTCGCCGACGACGACGGCGTCTGGAAGTGCCGGACCACGTTCAACTGCGTCACAGCCTGCCCACGCGAGATCAACGTCACCGGCGCGATCCTCGAGGTCACGCGGGCGATCGTCGCGCGGCACGGCTGACCCGGTCGTCGGGTCGGCGGACGGAAGGCGGGTCGACGACCGTGGCTCGGCGGGTCGTCATCCGCACGGACGGCGCGGCGCGCGGGAATCCCGGGCCGGCGTCGGCGGGCGCCGTCATCATCGACGCCGACGGGGACGCGGCCGCCGCTCGCCGCCCGGACGCGGCGCCGATCGCGACCGTCAGCGAGTTCCTCGGCCGGCAGACGAACAACGTCGCCGAGTACACCGCGGTCCTGCGGGCCCTCGAGGTCGCCGCCGAGATCGGCGCGCGCGAGGTGGATCTCATCCTCGACGCGAACCTGCTCGTGGAGCAGCTCCACGGCCGCTGGAAGGTGAAGGACGCCAAGCTCGCGCCGCTCCACGCCGAGGCACGCCGCCGGCTCGCCGGCTTCGAGCGCTGGTCCGCCGTCCAGGAGCCGCGGGCGCGGAACACGGCCGCCGATGCGCTCGCGAACGAGGCGATTGACCGTGCGCTCGCCGGCGGACCTGCCCTCGTCATCCGTCGGCCCGACGGGTCGGGCGGCCACGACCCACGGCCGCCGCGGGCGGCCGCCGACGGTGCCCCCGGCGCGGACGCGCTGCCGCCGCGGACGGCTCTCGCGACCGACCCGGAGCTCGAGCCGGGCTTCGACCCGGGCGACGCCGGCCCCGACCCCGGCCGGCTCGTCGTCACGATCCTCGGCAGCGGCACGAGCGGCGGCGTGCCGCGGATCTCCTGCGGGTGCGCGACATGCACGTCCACCGACCCGCGCGACCGCCGGACCCGCGCGTCCGCGGTGCTCGCGTATGCCGAGACACGTGTCCTCATCGATGCCGGGCCCGACCTGCGGGCGCAGGCGCTGGCCACCGGGCTCGACCGCCTCGACGCCGTCCTGCTCACGCACGAGCACGCGGACGCGGTCGGCGGCCTGGACGACCTGCGGCGCTTCAACGAGATCCGCGGCGACTACCTCGAGGTCCGGGCACTCCCCGACACCCTCGCCATCGTCGTGGACCGCTTCCGGTACGCGTTCGTGCCCGGTCAGCGCCGGTTCGGCGGCCTGCCCATGCTCCGGCCGGTGGAGCTCGCCGGGCCATTCACCGTCCGCGGACGCCGCTTCGTGCCGATCCCCGTCGTGCACGGGGACCGGACGATCGCGGGCTACCGCACCGGCGGGTTCGCCTACTGCTCCGACGTCCAGCGCATCGACGCGGACGGTCGCGTCCTGCTCCGCGGCCTCGAGGTCCTCGTCCTGTCGGCACTTCGCGACGTGCCGCACCCCACGCACCAGACGGTCGCGCAGGCCCTCGAGCTCATCGCCGACCTGCGACCCGAGCGCGCGATCCTCACGCACCTCGACCACGAGCTCCTGCACGCCGGTCTCACGGCGCGCCTCCCGGCCGGCGTGGAGGTCGCGTACGACGGGCTGACCGTCGAGCTACGGTCGTGACGCGCGCGGCCCCCGGGCGCAGGGGGTAGGATCGGTCGGCCAGCGAGCCGACCGGACGGTCGCGCGACGTTCCGGGTCCGCCCGGCACGCCGTGAGGAAAGTCCGAGCTCCACAGCGCAGGGTAGCGGGTAACTCCCGTCCGCCGCGAGGCGAGGACCAGCGCCACAGAGACGAGTCCGCCGGCCGGCGCAGGCCGGACGGCGGGGTGAAACGGGCAAGCTCTACCTGGAGCAAGGCCAAATAGGAGGGCGCAGCCCCGGTCCGCCGGGGCGACAGGCGCGCTGCCGGGCCCTCGGGTCGGCCGCATGAGCCGGCGGGCGACCGCCGGCCAGAGATGGATGACCGTCGCCGCGGTTCGCCGCGGCACAGAACTCGGCTTACAGGTCGACTCGCTGGCACACGATCCGACCGATCGCCGCGGCGTCGTGGCGAGCGCCGCGCGGGCCGGTCAATCCTCGTCGGGCCGGAAGATCCCCTCGGCGGTGCAGGTGTTGCACACGTCCGTGGCCGTGGCCAGGTCCCCGATCGGCAGTGCGACGCCGAGGGCCGGGTGCAGGCAGTGGACCTCGTAGTCGCCCGCGGCCTCGGAGGCGCGGACGAGGCGGCGATGCGCGCACCGACGGATGCGCATCGCGGCGAGGCGATACGCCTTCGGCGTGGGCGTCGCGATCGTCTGGGGGAGGGCCATCCTCGCCTGTTCTCCGGCGTGCGGACCGGCACCGTATCACCGCGCCGCGGCGTTTC
>CAIYQJ010000213.1 GCA_903928275.1 uncultured Chloroflexota bacterium | reverse complement strand
TGGGAGCCGCAGGCGCGGGCGCCGCTGCCCGCGGCCCGCGCGGCCGACGCGCCAGGCCGAAGGCCGCATTCGCGCCCGTGTACAGCCCCACGATCGACGCAGTGCTCCGCGAGGCGCCGTGCGACATCGCGGTCGTGAAGCAGCGCGGAGCGGGACCCGTCGGGCGCGTCCTCGTCCCCGTCCGGGGCGGCCCCAACGCGGAGCTCGCGGTGCGCTACGCTGCCGCGCTCGCCGACCGGATGGGCGCCACGCTCGCCGTCCTCCACCTCCTGCCCTCAGGCTCCTCCGCGGCCGTCCGGGCCCAGGCGGACAAGGCGCTCGCATCGTTCATCCGGCGCCACGCCCCGGCCGGGGCGGAGCCCATCGTCCGGGAGACGAGCAACGTCCGCGCGGCGATCGTGCGCGAGGCCGGCCATGCCGACCTCCTCGTCATGGGCGCGTCGGCCGTGGACGCCGGCAACGAGCTGTACCTCGTCGGATCGCTGCCGGAGGAGGTCGCGGAGCGCGCGACGTGCACGGTCATGGTCGTCAGGACCCGTGAGCCGATCGACCGCGCCACCTTCGAGCACCTGGCGCGGCGGGCGGACACCCTCGCGGCGGTCGAGCGGGCAGCCGAGGTGTCGCGGTCCGTCCCGGCGCGGGTGGACCGCTGGTTCGGGGAGAGCAACTACCACCACGCGGAGTTCGCCGACCTCGAGCGACTCGTGGAGCTCAAGCAGCGCCGCGGTGTCACCGTGAGCCTCGTGCTCCCGTCGCTCAACGAGGCCGAGACCATCGGCGCGATCGTGACCCGCGCGCGGCGGGACCTCATGGAGCGCGTCCCGCTCATCGACGAGCTCCTCGTCATCGACAGCGCGTCCACGGACGACACGCGCGCCATCGCCGAGGATGCCGGGGCGCGCGTCGTGCAGCACCCCGACGTCCTCACGCGGTACGGGAGCTTCCGCGGCAAGGGCGAGGCGCTGTGGAAGAGCCTGTACGAGACGTCCGGCGACATCCTCGTCTGGTGCGACAGCGACGTGAAGGACTGGTCGCCGCGGATGGCGTACGGGACGCTGGGCCCGCTCCTCGAGGAGCCGCGGCTCCAGTACGTGAAGGGCTACTACCAGCGGCCGATCGTGGAGGACGGGATCCTCCGCGAGGGCGGCGGTGGCCGCGTGACGGAGCTCGTGGCCCGACCGCTCATCAACCTCTTCTTCCCCGAGCTGTCCGGGCTCATCCAGCCGCTCGCCGGCGAGTACGCGGGGCGGCGGAGCCTGCTCGAGGCGATCCCCTTCTTCACGGGCTACGCGGTCGAGATCGGGCACCTCATCGACGCGCTCGACCGGGTGGGCCTCCAGGGGCTCGGCCAGGTCGACCTGGAGCGGCGGGTCCACCGCAACCAGGACATCGAGGGCCTCTCGCGGATGAGCTTCGTCATCCTCCAGGCCGTCATGCGGCGTCTCGAGGAGCGCCGGCGGGCACGGCTCTTCGCCGAGCTCGGCTCCACGATGAAGCTCCCCCGGTCGGACGACGACCGGCTGAGCCTCGAAGTGATCGAGCTCGCGGACCACGAGCGCCCCCCGATGATCCGGATCCCCGAGTACCTGGAGCGCCGGCTCGAGGCCGGAGCGCTCCTCGACACGCTCGACGTCGGCGGGTAGGTCGTGGCCGCCGAGTCCGAGTCCGAGTCCGAGCCCCAGGGGGGAGCCGGGCGGCCGCTGCGCATCGTCGTGGCCCCGGACTCGTTCAAGGGCTCGCTGACGAGCGTCGAGGTCGCCGACGCGATCGCCGCAGGCTGGCGCAGCGCTCGCCCGGACGACGTCGTGGACGCGGTCCCGCTCGCGGACGGCGGCGCCGGGACGATCGACGCCCTGTTCGCGGCCGGGGGGTGGCGGGCGCGGACGACAGTGGTCCATGACCCGCTCGGCCGGGAGGCGCAGGCGCGCTGGCTCGCCGCAGACGACGGACGGCGCGCGTTCGTCGAGATGGCCCAGGCATCCGGGCTTGCGCGCGTGCCGCTCGCGGAGCGGCCGTCAGCGGCCGTGCACGCGTCCACCGCCGGCACCGGCGAGCTGCTCCGTGCCGTCCTCCGCGCGGGGCTCACCGAGGTGGTCCTGGGAGTGGGCGGCAGCGCGACGACCGACGGGGGTGCCGGTGCGCTCGTCACCCTGGGTGCACGCCTGCTCGACGCGGACGAGAACCCCGTCGGACCCGGCGGCGGCGCCCTGGCCCAGGTCGCCCGCGTGGACCTGTCCGGCCTGGGCCCCCGTCTCGCGTCCATCCACCTGCGCATCGCCTGTGACGTGTCCAACCCGCTGCTCGGCCCGGCCGGCGCCGCGGCCGTCTATGGGCCCCAGAAGGGCGCATCGCCAGCGGACGTGGCGCTGCTCGACGCCGCGCTGGCCGCCTGGGCGGATGCGCTCGCCGCCGCGTCCGGACGGGACCCACGCGACGTGCCGGGTGCGGGCGCCGCGGGCGGCACGACGTTCGCGTTCCTCGCGATCGCCGACCGACTGGGATCCGTCGCGCTGGTTCCGGGCGTGGAGCTCGTCGCCGCGGAGGTGGGCCTCGCCGCGCGAGTCCGCGTCGCTGACCTCGTCGTCACGGGCGAGGGCCGGATCGACGCGCAGACGGCGTTCGGCAAGACATGCCTGGGCGTCGCGCGGATCGCGCAGGACGCCCGCGTGCCGTGCGTCGCGCTCGGTGGCGCCGTCGACGAAGCCGGGGCGGCTGCCCTGGCGGCCGTGGGCGCGGTGGCGGTCCCGGTGACGCCCGGACCGGTCGACGTCGCGGCCGCG
>CAIYQJ010000212.1 GCA_903928275.1 uncultured Chloroflexota bacterium | reverse complement strand
GATGCGCCGTCTCCACGGCGAGCTCGTCGCCATGCAGGAGTGGGTGAAGGCGACCGGCGCCAGGGTCTGCATCGTGTTCGAGGGCCGGGACACGGCCGGCAAAGGAGGCGTGATCAAGCGGATCACCGAGCGGGTGAGCCCGCGCGTCTTCAAGGTCGTCGCCCTCTCCGCGCCGACGGAGCGCGAGCGGTCGCAGATGTACATCCAGCGGTACATCTCCCACTTCCCGGCCGCGGGCGAGGTCGTGATCTTCGACCGCAGCTGGTACAACCGCGCCGGCGTCGAGCCGGTGATGGGCTTCTGCACCCACGACGTGTCAGAGAGGTTCCTCGAGCAGACGCCAGCGGTCGAGAAGGCCATGGTCGACTCCGGGATCATCCTGCTCAAGTACTGGCTGGAGGTCGGCCCGGACGAGCAGACCCGGCGCCTGGAGGGTCGCATCCACGACCCGCGGAAGGTCTGGAAGCTGACCGACATGGACCTCAAGTCGTACGGCCGCTGGGACGACTACTCGCGGGCCCGCGACGCGATGTTCGCCGCCACCGACACGCCGTGGGCGCCGTGGTACGTCGCCCGCACCGACGACAAGGAGAAGGGCCGACTCAACATCATCAGTCACCTGCTGAGCCAGGTCCCGTATGCGCCGCTGGAGCCCCGGGACATCGAGCTCCCGAAGCGCAAGGTCGGCAGCAAGTACGTGGAGCCGGCCCTGCCGCTGAGGTACATCCCGACGCCGTTCTGACGGGAGCGATCCGCACCGACCGCGCACGGGTCGTCGCGGGCCTCCGACCGTCCTCGGCCACGGCAGTGTCGTGGCTCGCCCGCGCCCGAGGGCGCGCGGCACGCGGATCACCGCCGCCGATGGCTCACGGCCAGCTCACAGGATGGCCCATGCCGGTGGGCAGCCCGGTCCGGCGGTCGCCGCGTGCGGACTCGAGCTGCGACTGGGTGAGGAACAGGGCCTTCCGCAGGTCGGCGCCGCCAAGGTCCGCGTCCCTGAGGTCCGTCCCGGTGAGGTCGGCCAGTGCCAGGTCGACGCCGCGCAGGTCCGCGCCGATCAGGTATGCGCCGCGCAGGTCCGCGCCACGGAGGTCGATGGCGCGGAGGTCCGCCCCGATGAGGTCCGCCCCGCGCCGATCGAGCGCGGGACCCGGCGACGACGCGCGTGCGAGGGCGCTCGCGCCCCGGAGCACCGCGTTGACGCGCTGCCGATGGGCCGCCACGTCCAGCGCGGCCAGCGCGGCCGCGTCACCACGCGCAAGCCCGTCGGTCTCCTCACGAGCCGCCCGCAGCTCCGGAGCGAGGTCGTGCGCCGCGGGCAGGGTGAGAGCCTCCGCGATGTACCAGAGCAGCTCGTGGAGCTGGCGCACGACCGAGAAGGCGGCGAACATCCCGGGCGCGATACCGGGATCGGCCCGCCAGTCGGCTCCCGGGAACACATCCCGGGAGACTCGCTGGCCCGCGCCGAAGCAGTCGAACGCGGCGCATCCGCGGAACCCGCGGTCCCGGAGGCTGGCGTGGATCACGCACCGGAAGTCCGCCTCCAGGTTCGGGCACGGCCGCCCGGCTGGCTTGTCGATCGCGAAGTCCGCCGACGCCGAGAAGGCGGGCGCGACGCAGCACAACCCGACGCATGCGCCGCAGTCGCCACGGAGGGCACGCGCATCGAGGTCGCGTGGGGTTCCGGATCGCGGCTGACGGCCGTCGGCGCGCTCGTCGGGGTGGTGGCCGGCCGCGCGATCGGACATGGCCGCATTGTCCATCGGACGGGTCCGGCGGGCTGGCGGCCGGCGGGCGCGGGTCCGGCACGCGGACTGCCACGCCTACGCCTCGGCGATCACCCCGATCGAGACGCGGAAGCCGGCGCGGCGGTGGGACGGAGGCATGAGCGTGCTCTGGCCGACCGGCCCGTCGCCGGGGAACGAGCGCACCCACTCCTGGTTGAAAGCGTCGAAATCCGCCGGGTCGCGCAGCGACCAGTTCGCCCAGACGACCTTGTCGAGCGAGCTCCCGGCGGCTTCCAGCTTCGCCTGGAGGATGCTCAGGCACTGGCGTGTCTGGACCTTGATGCCGCCGCTGACGACGTGGCCGGTGTCGGGATCGATGGGCCCGATCGATGAGACGTAGACCATGCCTCCGGCCGTGACCGCCCGTCCCTGGCCCACGGGCGATCGGGACGCGTCGGATGACTGTGGCATCTCGCCCGCCCCCCAGCGCCCCTTGCCCCGGCGGCCCGTGCCCGCCTGCGACGGGTCTTCGGCCGGGATGCCGAAGTCGCCGGGCGGCAAGTCGACCCCGCTGGCCTTGAACCTCTCCATGAACGTCGGGCGCACCCCGGTCGGCTTGAGTCGGCCCTCGATCTTCCCGTCCCGCATGCCGGTCTGCTCGTAGACGAAGATGTCCTGGGTGAGGATCTGCTCGTCCTCCATCCCGTAGATCTCGGTGATGTTGACGATCTTGCGGGAGCCGTCCTTGAGGCGCGCCGTATGGACGATCAGGTCGACGGCGGAGGCGATCTGCTCGCGGATCGCCCACAGCGGCAGCTCGTAGCCGGTCATGAGCACCATCGTCTCGAGTCGGCGGAGCATGTCCGGCGGGCTGTTCGCATGCCCGGTGGACAGCGAGCCATCCTGGCCCGTCGTCATCGCCCCGAGCATGTCCAGGGCCTCGCCGCCGCGGCACTCGCCCACGATGATCCGGTCGGGGCGCATGTGCAGGGCGTTGCGCAGCAGCTCCCGGATCGTGATCTCGCCCTCGCCCTCGAGGTTCGGCGGGCGCGACTCGAGCGTCACGACGTGCTTCTGACGGAGCTGCAGCTCCGCGGCGTCTTCGATCGTGACGATCCGCTCGTCCTCGGGGATGAACGAGGAGATGACGTTGAGCGTCGTCGTCTTGCCCGAGCCGGTGCCGCCCGAGACGAACAGGTTGAGTCGGGCCTCGACGCAGGCCCTCAGAAAGTCGAACATCTCGGCCGTCGCCGTGCCGAAGCGGACGAGGTCGTCCACGGTGAAGGGCCTGGCGGAGAACTTCCGGACCGTGATCACCGGTCCCACGAGCGAGAGCGGTTCGATGATCACGTTGACGCGTGAGCCGTCGGGAAGGCGCGCGTCCACCCTCGGGCTCGACTCGTCGACGCGCCGTCCGAGCGGGGCGATGATCCGGTCGATGACGTGCCGGACGTGCTCGTCGCTCAGGAAGGTGGCCGGAACGCGCTGGATCTTCCCGCCCCGCTCGATGTAGATGTGTGTGGGGCCATTGACCATGACCTCGGTGACCGTCTCGTCGCGGAGGAGCGGCTCCAGCGGCCCGAAGCCCGTGAGGTCGTCGACCGTCTCATCGATCAGTCGCCGGCGCTCATCTCGCGTCAGGGCGTACCCGTGCGCCGCGATGATCCGTTCGAGCGTCGCCTCGACCCTGCTTCGTGCCGCAGCTGCGTCCTGGGGCTCCTGCAACGCGTTGGAGGCCCGGATGACCTCGTCCAGCAGGCTCACCCTGATCGCGCGCAGGTAGCCTTCCCGGGCCGGAGCCCGCGCCTGCATCGGGGGCGCGGCAGGCGCGGCGGGCGCGGCAGGCACCGCTGCACCGGCCGTCGGCACGTCGGCTGCCCCTTGCGCCTGCCCAGCCCGTCGGAGCAGCGACATGACCTACGTCCCCCTCGGGTCTGCGTCGTGACTCCGGATGGCTCGCGATCCGAGCCTGCGTGAGCAGGCGGCGGTCCTCGCTCATCGAGTCGCAGGAAGAGTACCCCGGCGCCGCCAGCGGAGGCCCGCGGCAGCGCCGACGAGGTGCGGGGGCGCGACCGAGGTGCGGCAGCGCGACCCCGGGAGGGCATCACCGGCGGCGAGGGATCTCACGGGCGCCATGTGCTACATTCCTGTACATGGATCGGACAGTCGGCATCGCGGAGCTGCGCCAGAATCTCACGCACTACCTTCGTCGCGTCGCGAGCGGTGAGCGGCTGCTCGTCACGGACCGCAATCGACCGGTCGCGGAGCTCGGCCCCCCGCCAAGCACCGGCGAAGCGCTCGACCGGCTCATCGCGGCGGGGCGAGTCACGCGTCCGACACGCCGCGGCCTCCCCGGACCGCTCCATATGGACGGGGACCCCCGAGCGTTGAGTCGCGCCCTTGACGAGATCCGCGGAGAGCGCTGAGGCTTTGGCCCTCTTCTACGCGGACGCGTCGGCACTCGTCAAGCTGGTCCGGGACGAGCCCGAGAGCCAGGCGCTCCGGACCTTCCTCGCCGATGCCGATATCGTCGCGAGCGAGCTCGTGTTGACCGAGGTGCCGCGGGCGATCCGGCGCGCCGCTGCCGGGGACCCGCGTCTTGCCCTCGACCTCCTCATGGCCCGCGCCGGCGAGATCCTCGATGCCGTCGCCCTGCTGCCGCTCGACCGCCCCATGCTCCTCGCCGCCGGGGCCCTGGCCGAGCCGGGCCTCCGCGCGCTGGACGCGATCCACGTCGCTGCCGCGATCGACGCCTCGCCCCTCGATGGCCTCGTCACCTACGACGAGCGCCAGGCGGCTGCCGCCCGACTCGCCGGCCTGCGGACAGTGTCGCCCGGCGCCTGATCACCGGGTCGGCCGATCGCCAGGCCCTCTGGCCGGTGAGTCGTCCGGGTCCACTGGAGAGTGGCAGACGGGTCGCGACGGCGATCGATGCGGTCGTGGCGTCGTGCGATCGCGCCTCCGCGAACGACCGATGGCTCTGGCGTGCTGCGCACCGGGCACCGGAGACTGCCATCGAGTGGCCGAACGGGCGCGGGGTCCGCGCCGATCGGCCTCGCTCCGCATCGGAAGTGTGACCAGGCAGGCTCGCATCCGCGTCCCGGAGGGACCGGCATGGATCGACGGATCGTCCTCGCCGCGGCCGCGGCGATCGTTCTCGTGTCGTCCTCACTCGGCGGCGGCCCCGTCGCCAGGGCCGGAGACGTGGTGGCGGCTGCCGGCAGCGTGACCGTCGGCTCGAACCAGTCCGAAGTACTGCCGAAAGCGGCCTTCAAGGCGATGATGGCCTACTGCGCCACGCAGACCGGCGTCACGCCGACCGTCCG
>CAIYQJ010000211.1 GCA_903928275.1 uncultured Chloroflexota bacterium | reverse complement strand
CGCCGACGAGACGCGCGTCTACCGGATCGCGTGCCCGTGAGCCGTCAGCCCGGGGCCCGGGGCCCGGGGCCCGGGGCCCGGGGCCCGGGGCCCGGGCGGCACGTGATCCCGCTTCCCCGCGACGGGTCGCCCGTATACTCGGCAGGATGGAGAGCCCACCCGAGCCCGACGCGCGACAGGGTCCGTCACCTGACGCCGAGGCGCGCTTCGATTCGATGTACGCCGAGGCGAAGGCCACTCTCGGGTACGCCGCGAACCAGCTTCGGGCCTTGACGGACCTGTACCGAGAGGCGCACCGGGAGATGCTCGGCGGCTGGAATCACCAGCGCGACGACCTCGAGCGACGCGAGAGGCGCGCGGTCGAGGAGGGACGCGCACGCTCGGCGTCCGGGTACGGAGGACCACCGGACGCCGCGACCGCCGGGCAAGCCGAGCCGACAGGGACCGGCGCCGAGGGGCCGCGGGCGGCCTCGGCCGAGGAGGACGCCAGGGTCGAGGCACGGCGGGCGCTCCACCGCTTCGTGGACGTCGCCGGCGCGCATCTCGGCGAGCAGCAGCGGGACCTGTCGCGCCTGGAGCTCGCGACCCGGAACCTCGAGGCCACATGGCTGTTCCTCGAGCACGAGGACGCCTCCCTCGCGCTGGAGGAGGGCGTCCCGCTGAGCCGGTCGGACCTGCGCATGCGCATCGTCCAGGCGCAGGAGGAGGAGAGGGTCCGCCTCGCCCAGGAGATCCACGACGGGCCGGCGCAGATGATCGCGAACGCGTTCTTCCAGGTCGACTACGTCGAGCGCCTCATGGACCGCGACCCGCGGCTCGCGAGCACCGAGCTGCGATACCTCCGCGAGGTCATGCGGCGTGAGCTCGCCGACATCCGGAGCTTCATCGCGCAGCTCCGCCCGCCCGCGCTCGAGGAGCTCGGCCTCGACGGAGCGATCCGTGACATCGTGGGGACGTTCGCGTCGAGCGTCGAGGTCAGGGTCGAGACCTCGCTGGAGGCGCCGGGGGATGCCCTGAGCGAGATGCAGCAGACGGTCGTGCTCCGCATCCTGCAGGAAGCGTTGCAGAATGTACGGAAGCACGCGAACGCACGCACGGTCACGGTGGCGACGATGAGCGCTGAGGACGGCTGGACGCTCGAGGTGGGCGACGACGGTCGCGGCTTCGACATCGATGCCGTCAGGTCTCGCGGGCGCCGCAATTTCGGGCTTCACTTCATGCAGGAGCGGGCCGAGCTCGTGGGTGGGACGCTCACGATCCGGTCGCGACCCGGCGCTGGGACGATCGTCCGGCTGGCGATCGCAGGGGAAGGACACGGGGCATGACGGATTACTCCGGATCTGACCGGCGGCGAGGCGGTCCGGACCGCCGGGGCACGGGCGAGCCCACGAAGATCCTCGTCGTGGACGACCACGCGCTGTTCCGGGTCGGCATCCGCGACATCCTCGGCCAGGAGGCCGATTTCCTCGTGGTCGGCGAGGCCGTCGATTCCCGGACGGCCTTCGACCTCGCGGTGCAGCTGATGCCTGACATCGTGCTCATGGACCTGTCGCTCCCCGGCGTCGGGGGGATCGAGACCACCCAGCGACTCAAGCGCGAGCTCCCGTCGGTCGGGATCGTGGTCCTCGCGGACGAGGAGGACGAGGATGCCCTCTTCGATTCGATCAAGGCTGGCGCGGCCGCGTTCATCCTCAAGGACGTGGGCCCGGACGACCTCGTGACGATCGTGCGACGCGTCCGCAACGGCGAGTACCTCATCAACGACAAGGTCTTCGCGAAGCCGTCGGTCGCCGGCCGCGTGCTCAAGGAGTTCCGCGAGCTCGCCATCTACGGGCAGGAAGCCCAGCCCATCTTCGCGCCGCTCTCGCCGCGCGAGGTCGAGATCCTCGACAACATCGCCCAGGGCATGACGAACAAGCAGGTGGCGTTCGCCCTCTCGATCAGCGAGCAGACGGTAAAGAACCACATGTCGAGCATCCTGCGGAAGCTCTCCGTCAACGACCGGACCCAGGCCGTCGTCTACGCGATGCGCCAGGGCTGGATCAAGATGCCGGAGGACTGAGCTGTCCCGCCCGGCCTCCGAGAAGGCCACCAGGCAGCCCGCCACCACGCGCGAGCTCTCCGAGCGCCTCGCGGCCGACATCGTCGGCATCTCCGCCGAGCTCACGGAGATCGACCTGCTCCTGCAGCAGGCCCGCGTCGAGTCGTCGCGTCACGAACGGCGGGTGGAGCAGGCGTCCGAGCGCCTGGCCCAGATCGCGGGCGGGCGCACCGTCGCCGCGGGCGAGCTCATGGAGGCGAACCAGAACCTGCTCACCGTCTCGCACAAGGCGGCGGTCATGGAGGCCTCGATCGAGGTCCTGGAGGGCAAGCGCAAGCTGCTCGTGCGGTTCCGGGACCGGCTCGACGAACTGTGCGTCGAGATCGAGGACGTCGTCGTCCCCACGGCCGACCGGGAGGGCGGAGCGCGCGCCCAGACTCGCGGCGTGTCACGGATCGTCGCCGCCGCCCAGGAGGATCTGCGGCGCGAGATCGCCCGCTCCATGCACGACGGGCCGGCGCAGAGCATGACGAACATCGTCATGCAGGCGCAGATCGTCGAGCGCCTCCTGGACCTGGATCCGGCGACCGCGCGCGCCGAGGTGGAGGAGCTCGTCCGGATGGTCGAGCGGACGCTCGAGGCAACGAAGACCTTCATCTTCGATGTCCGCCCGATGGTGCTCGACGATCTCGGCCTCATGCCCACGGTCCGGCGAGCCGCGCGCGAGCGAAGTCGGCGTGCTCAGGTGCCGATCGACTTCGACTCGGTCGGGGCGGACGAGCGTCTCCACGTCGACGTGGAGAGCACCCTCTTCCGGATCATCGACGAGGCCCTGGGGGGGTTCGTGTCGACCGGACCGGAGCTGGTCTCCCTCCGGCTCGACTGGGGGATCCGGCTCGTCATCATCGTGTCGACGCCGTACACGGCCCCCGTGGACCGGATCGCCCCATCCGAGGTCGCGGTGGCTGCGGCGGCGGCGGATGCACGGGCCGCAGCCGGCCAGGAGGCTCTCCCTCCCGCGCTCGCGGCGATGATGCGCGATCGCGTGGCCGACGCCGTCCCGCACGTGAGAGACCAGGCCGAGACCTCGTTGCCCGACGACGTGTGGCGCGCGATCGTGGACCGTGCCTCGACGATCGGTGCCGACGTCGACCTGGACGAGGCCGGTCATCGTCTTCG
>CAIYQJ010000210.1 GCA_903928275.1 uncultured Chloroflexota bacterium | reverse complement strand
GATGGCCGCGGCGGCGCGCTTCCCGTCCGCGGCGGCCCGGACGACCGACGCGGGCCCGCGACCGGCGACGTCGCCACCGGCGTAGACGCCCGGGACGGACGTCTCGCCGGTCGCCGGGTCCACCGCGATGAAGCCGGCCGGCGTCAGGTCCGGGGGACGGTCGCCGAAGAGGCCGAGCGCCGCCTCCTGGCCGATCGCGACGATGAGCGTGTCCAGGTCGATCTCGAACCCGGATCCCGGGACGTCGTGGGGGATCCTGCGGCCGGCAGCATCCCGGTCGCCGCGGTATTCGGTCCGGGTGCAGGCCAGCCCCGCCAGCCCGCCGTCCTCGACGCGGAGGCCGACGGGCCGCGCCATCTCCACGATCGCGATGCCCTCGTCGCGGACGGCCTGGATCTCGTCCGGATCGGCCGGCATCGCATCGATGCTCCGTCGGTAGACGAGCGATACCGACGTGGCACCCTGGCGGCGCGCCGAGCGCGCGCAGTCCATCGCGGTGTCGCCGGCACCGACGACGCCGACCCGTGCCCCGATGGCCATGGGCCGGTCCTCTCGCACGCTCCGGAGGAAGGTCACGCCGTCGATCACGCCGTGGGCCTCCTCGCCCGGCAGGTCGAGGGCCTTCGGGCGCTGGGCACCCACGGCCACGAAGACCGCGGCGAACCCATCGGCACGCAGGCCTTGGACCGTGACCTCAGGGCCGGCGCGCTGGCCGTAGCGGATCTCGACCCCGACGCGCTCGAGGACGCCGAGGTCCTGGTCGAGCTGCGCCTGCGGCAACCGGTACGTGGGGATCACCCCGCCGACCATGCCGCCGGCGAAGGGCCGCTCCTCGAAGACCGTGGCATGGACACCGGCCCGGGCCAGCCACTCCGCGGCCGCGAGGCCGGCCGGTCCGGCCCCGATGATCGCCACCCGCGGCGGCGCCGCGGACTTGGTGCCGATCCCTGCGTTCGTCGCGGCCTCGGCCGACTGTGGCGCGCTCGCTGCAGGCCCGGCCGCCGGGGGCGCGAGCGCCGCCTCCTGATCCATGATGAACCGCTTCACCTGGCGGATCGCCAGCGGCTGGTCGAGGTGGGTGCGGATGCACGTGTCCTCGCACGGGTGGTCGCAGACGCGGCCGAGGACCGCCGGCAGCGGGTTGTCCAGCCGCGTGATCCGGACGGCCTCGCGGAGGTCGCCGGCACGGACCGCGGCCATGTACCGCGGCACCTGCTGGTCCACCGGGCACGCGTCGAGGCACGGCGCCGCGATGCAGTCGAAGAGCTCCAGGCGGCGCGGCGTCTTGGACCGATCCGTCCGCAACGTGTCCTTCCGGTAGCGCGGGTCGCGGCGGACCATGTCCGCGTATGCGCGCAGGTTCCACCGCGCGCAGGCGACGACGTCGTCGGCCTCGCCCTGGAACCCGCCCGCGCCTGCGGTCCGGCGGATGAAGTCGGCCGTGTCGAGCGCCCCGACAGCGTCGAAGGCCTCGTCCACCTTCTCCGGGTACTGGAGCATCCGCAGGTAGCCGCCCGACGCGAGCAGGTCCGAGCAGACGGTGACGGTGCGCATGCCGGCACCGAGCAGATCCGCCACGTTGAAGCAGTCGGCACCGCCGGCGAACGAGAGCGGCAGGTCGCCCTCGAGCTCCCCCGCGAGCGTCGCCGCGAGGTTCACCGTGACGGCGTGGAGCGCCCGGCCGGACATGTACATCGTGGCGTCCTGGTCGAAGACGGCGCGCCGGTTCTCCACCTCGAGGGTGTTCGACAGCTTGAGGCCGAACGTGAGACCGCGACCGGCAGCAGCCAGCCGGAGCCGGCGGAACATCGGGACCGCGTCGGCGAGCGCGAGGTCGTGCCCGAAGGCCTCGTCCGGGATCGGCACGTCCGTGAACCCGAGGTCGCCGTTGACGATCCCCCGCACCCGCTCGGCACCCAGGAGCGTGGGGTTGCACTTGACCGATGTCCGCAGGCCGCGGTCCTCGAGCAGGTAGAGCGAGATCTGCTCGATCTCGGCCGGCGGGCACCCGTGCATCGTCGACAGCGTGACCGTCTCCGACAGGCGGGCGGGGATGTCGATCTCGCGGACCGCCGGGTAGCGCCGCGCGACGACGTCGACGTACGCCGGCAGGTGTGCCGAGGCGTCCGCCATCGCGTCGAGATACCACTGGACGTTCGGCCGGAGGATCCCCGCGAGGTCGTACCCGACGCTCATGTTGAAGACGATGCCGGGGCGCTCCCCGGGCCAGTGGAACGCGTGGTGAAGCGCGTGGATGAGGACCCAGGCCCGCAGGTACTCGTCGAACGACTCGTGGACCTTGAGCTCCTGGGACCACTCGACGTTGTAGCCCTCGTCGGTGACGTCGATGCAGGGCTTGTGGACCTCGAGCTCGTCGAGGGTCTGGACCGTCTTCAGCTCGATGAGCCGGGCACCCACGAGCCACGAAGCGATGATGTTCTGGGCCATCTGCGTGTGGGGCCCGGCCGCGACCCCGAACGGCGTGTCGAGCTCCACGCCGTGCTCGCGGCGGCGATAGCGATGGTCGGTCCGGGGGACGAAGAAGGCGGACCGGGGCACGTTGAAGAGCGAGCCCCTCTGCTCCAGCTCGGTGAAGGCCCAGTCGGTGAGCTGTTCCATCGAGAGGGGATGGAAACGGTCGGACATCCGTGATCCCTCGTCGCCGTGATCGGACGTGGATGGGGCCGGGCGGACCGGCGATACCTCAGAGGCGGGCGTGCAGCCGGACCGCCTGCTCGCGAGCCCGGGCGCGGATCTCGTCTGCGTCGACGCGCGTCGGCCGGCCGTCGGCGAAGACCACCTCGCCGTCGATGGTGATCCGGCGCGGGATGATCCCGGGGGTGAAGGCGACGTGCCACGGGTCCATCGGGTCGTACGACCACGTCACCTCGTCGGCGCGCGCCTCGGGCACGAGGCCCCACCCGGTCTCGAGCCACGTCCAGGCCGTGTCCGGGCCGCACGTGACGTCCGCCGAGCGCTCCATGACGTACGCCAGCCTGAACGACTCCAGGACGTTCCCGCCGATCCCGTCCGTGCCGAGCGCGACCGGGTTCGAGAAGCGCGCCGGATCGGCGTACCCGACCGCGTTGTTCAGGTTCGACATCGGGTTGTGCGCGATGGTGCCCTGCAGCGCGTGGTCCGTGGGCAGGTGGACGCAATGGGCGAGCAGCCAGTCGTCGCGCGTGAGGCCGGCGAGGCGGCGCGGCGCGTCGATGTCTTCGATCCCCTCGCAGACGTGGACGTGGACGCCGACCCCGAGGTCCTCGGCCAGGGCGGCTGCCGCGTGGAGTGAGCCATCCGAGCACGTGAAGGCGGCGTGGACGCCCACGAGGCCGCGACCGCCGGCCCGGATGAAGCGCTCGTTCTCGGCGAGGCCCCGCCGGGCGCCGTCGGGTCCGTGGCGGTCGGTGATGCCATAGGCGAGCAGCGACCGGACCCCGACCTCGGCGCACGCCTCGGCGATCACGTCCAGGCTGCCCTCGATGGCGTTGGGGGATTCGTGGTGGTCGACGATCGCGGTGGTGCCGCTCTCGAGCGCCTCGAGGGCGCCGAGCATGGCCGACCAGCGGATCATCTCCAGGTCGAGCGCCGTGTCGAGCCGCCACCAGACCTGCTCGAGGATCTCCTGGAAGCTCGTGGGGGCCCTGGGCGGCGCCGGCATCCCCCGGGCGAGCGCCGAGTACAGGTGGTGGTGGGCGCAGACGAGACCCGGCGTGACCGCCGCCATCACGGCCGGCCTCCCCGGTCCGAGGCGCGCGGCGCGCGGCCCGAGCTCGCCGGGGCATCGCCGGCGCGCGGCAGGAGGTCCACCCGCGGCAGCGCAGCCCGGGCGGCGGCCGAGTCGCGCATCGGGAGCGCGGTCCGTCGCACGCCGTCGAAGGCGAACAGCGCGCCCGCGACCGCGGCCGGCGTCGGGACGAGCACGGCCTCGCCGGCGCCCTTGGCGCCGTACGGACCCTCGGGCTGGGCCTCCTCCACGATGATCACCTCCACCGGGGGCATCGCGGCGGCCGGCAGGATCCCGAGAGACCGCAGCGTGTCGGTGACGGGGACCGCGCCTTCCGTGACGAACGCCTCGCCGAGCGCCAGCCCCAGGCCCATGTGGACGCCGCCTTCGACCTGGCCCTCGAGAAGAGTCGGATTCATCGCCCGGCCCACGTCGTGTGCCGCCACGACGCGTGCGAGACGACCCCCGTCGTCGAGGATGACGACCTGCGTGGCCCAGCCGTACGCGAGGTGGGTCACCGGATCCGCGATCCCCTCCCCGATCGGCGTGGTCCAGTCGACGACGAACTCCCCCTCGTACTCGCGGCCCGCGAGGTCGCGCGGCAGCGCGCCGGGACCGAGGGCATCCAGGGCCGCGCGCAGCCGTCGGGCCGCGTCGGCGACCGCCTGCCCCCCGAGGGTGGTGGCCCGCGACGCTGTCGTCTCGCCGGTGTCGAGCTCGCGCTCCGTGTCGACGAGCACGCGGACCGCGGCCGGGTCGACGCCGACCTCCTCGGCCACGACCTGGGCGAAGACCGTGTGGACCCCCTGGCCCATCTCGGTCCACGAATGCCAGAGCGTCAGGGTCCCGTCCGCCTCGGGCCGCAGGATCGCGCGCCCACGCTCGACCATCCCGTTGCCGATGCCCACGTTCTTCGCACCGCAGCCGATCCCCGCGAAGCGGGCCCCGCGGTACGCGTCGCGCACGGCGAGGAGCGTCTTCTCGAGGCCGACGCCCGGGCCCAGGACCTGGCCCGTCCCGAAGCGATCCCCGACGCGAAGCGCGTTGCGCCAGCGGATCTCCCAGCCGTCGATGCCGACGCGCTCGGCGAGCCTGTCGAGGAGCCCGTCGATCGCGAAGGTCGCCTGGGGGACGCCGAAGCCGCGGAAGGCGCCCGCCGGCGGGTTGTTCGTGTACACGGTGCGGGCCTCGACGTCGACGTTCGGGACGCGGTAGGCACCACACGCGTGGCCCGCCGCGCGCTCGAGGACCTTGGCCCCGACGCTCGCATAGGCACCGGTGTCCCCGATGATCCGGGCGCGCACCGCGACGAGCCGGCCCTCTGCGTCGCAGCCGACCTCGTAGTCGAGGGTCATGGCGTGGCGCTTGGGGTGAAGGCGGAGGCTCTCCGGTCGCGACAGGGCGAGGAGGACAGGGCGCCCGATGACGTGGGCGAGGAGCGCGGTCTGGCCCTGGACGGAGAGGTCCTCCTTGCCGCCGAAGGCGCCGCCGGTCGCGACCTGCGTGACGCGGACCGTCGCCTCCGGGAGGCCGAGGAGCGCCG
>CAIYQJ010000209.1 GCA_903928275.1 uncultured Chloroflexota bacterium | reverse complement strand
GCCGAGGAGGCCCTGGCCGGGATCCGCGTCGTCAAGAGCTTCGTGCGTGAGACGTGGGAGGTGGAGCGGTACACGGCCGACCTGGCGCGGGTCGTCGCGACCGCCTCGCGCCTCGCCCTGTGGCGCGGCCTGTTCGGCGCGGTCATGGTCTTCCTGGGCTTCGGGTCGATCGCGCTCCTGCTCTGGTACACAGGGCGCCAGGTCATCGCGGGCTCGCTCGGCATCGGCACGCTGACGAGCTTCCTCCTGTACGGCGTCACGATCGCGGCCAACCTCGGGAGCATCGCCGGCCTGTACGGCCAGTTCCGCGAGGGCACCGGCGCGGTCCAGCGCGTCTTCGAGATCCTGGACATGCAGCCCACGATCGTCGACCCGGTCCCGGCGCGCCCGATGCCGCCGATCGACGGGCGCATCACGTTCGCTGGGATGTCGTTCGGCTACTCGCCGGAACGCCCCGTGCTCCGGGAGCTGGACCTCGAGATCGCCCCCGGCGAGATCCTCGCCCTCGTGGGTCCGTCCGGGTCCGGCAAGACCACCCTCGTCAACCTCGTGCAGCGACTCTGGGACGCGACCGACGGCGCCATCCTCATCGACGGGATCGACGTCCGCACGGTCGGCGTGGCGAGCCTCCGCGAGCAGATCGGCCTCGTGCCGCAGGAGGCGACGCTGTTCGGCGGCACGATCCGCGAGAACATCCTCTACGGCCGCCTCGATGCCACCGACGAACAGATGGTGGACGCTGCACGGGCGGCCAACGCGCACGACTTCATCACGGCGATGCCGGACGGCTACGAGACGCCGCTCGGCGACCGGGGCTCGCGGCTCTCCGGCGGCCAGCGGCAGCGGCTCGCGATCGCGCGCGCCATCCTGAAGGACCCGCGGATCCTCCTGCTCGACGAGGCGACGAGCGCCCTGGACAACGAATCCGAGCGACTCGTGCAGGACGCGCTCGACCGGCTCATGCGCGCCCGGACGACGATCATCGTCGCGCACCGCCTCTCGACGATCCGCGCGGCGGAGAGGATCGCGGTCCTCGACGATGGGTGGCTCGTGGAGCTCGGGACAGAGGACGAGCTCCTCGCGCGCGATGGCCTCTACGCGCGCCTCCACCGGATGCAGTTCCGCGACGTGGCCGACGAAGGGGACCTCGCGGCCGCCACGGTCCGCGGCGTCTGACCCGTCCCGCGGGGAGCGGTGCGCCCGGGCGCCGGCCCCGCAGCATGCGGACCAGCGACACTTGACCGGCCACGCCGGAGTGCTATGGTGGTCGCACGAAGCTCGCGAACCCCCAGTGGGTCACCTCGAGGATCGTGATGGCGATGTCCCCGGCCAGGTCCCCGATCCCGGATCGGCGCAGACGCACCCCGTCGATCGGGGTGGCCCTGCAGAGCACGGCCGACTCGACGCGCGGATACACGAACCTCTCGACGCGGCCCCGCGCGGGCAACATCAGCACCGAGACCCGCGCCGGCTTCCTCGCGCGGTAGGGCGCCCAGAGCCCCTGCCGCCTGAATCTCATGTCGAACCGGACCGGCGCCCGTGACGGACGCCGGTTCGTGCGTTCTCCTACCTGGGTGCGGAGCGGCGCGGCGATGGCTCGAGGCCCCACACGCGGTCGCGTACCTCTTCGTCGCCCGTCCACGCGCGCACGTACGCGAGCTGCTCCGGGTAGGTGAGCGAGTGGTGCCGGCCGGCGTGCACGCGATCGATCGCCGCCTCGGTGGGAAGGCCCGCCTCGACGAGGAGGCAGGCTGCCGTCATGCCGGAGCGATCGATGCCTCCGCGACACGCGATGGCGATCGACTCGCCGGCGCGGACGCGCGCCACGAGGCCGCGGATCGCCCGCCGATATCGGGGCTCCTGGGCCCGGGACGGGATCCGCGGGTCGCGGACGGGGCGACGGATGAGCTCCACGCCGGCGGACGCGAGCGCCCCGGCGAGGTCCGGCACGTGGCACCACCGGAGCTCGAGGTCCTCGACGAGGAGGAACAGCACGTCCCAGCCGCCGTCGCGGAGCGTGCCGGCGTCCAGGTCGACGTCGCGCCAGTGGTGGCCCGAGTACCCGTCGCGCTTCTTGCCGGGCAGGAAGGTGATCCCGAGCCGCGCGCCATCGAGGCGGTCGATCCCATCGAGGGAGACGAGGTCCACGCGGAGTGGCGACGCGGTGCTCGTCCGCGCTCCGGTCGTCGAGACGAGGCGATCCACGAGAGGCGTCGCGACCTCCGCGCCCCGCATCCCGCGCCGCCAGTCGGTCGGGATACCCTCCCAGCCCCATCGCGCGCCCGCGAGCCCTCCGGCGATCGCCGCGGTCGTGTCGGTGTCGTTGCCGTACCGGATCGCCCGCTCGATCGTGCCCCGGTAGCTCCGCGCACCCGCGAACGCGTCCCACGCCGACCAGAATGAGTCGAGGACGTACCCGCGCCCGCTCCGGCCCTTCCAGGCCTCCAGCTCGTCGAGGGCGGCGAGGTGCGCCGCCAGCGCCGCGTCGGCCGCGTAGATCTGCCGCAGCGTCCGCCGCGCGGTCCGCATCGCGGTCGCCGGGCCATCCGCCATGAGCAGGCGCCGGACCACGAGCGAGTAGAGCGCACAGGCGACCTGGCATCGCGCGTGCCCGTGCGTCACCCGCGACACGGCGTGGGCGTGCGCGACGAGCGTCGCATCGTCCACGCCGGCGCGCGTCTCCCCGCGATCGTCGACGAACGGACCCTCGAACCCGTCCCTTTCCACGAGCGCCAGCGGCAGGATCCGCATGAGCGACCCGTTGCCCGAGGCGCGGTCGTGCGTGGGACCGGCATCCACGGCCGGGACGCCCGAGTGGATCGCCTGGAGGGCGAGGGCGGTCGTCGTCCCGATGTCGAACAGCCCCTCCCAGCCAGGCGTGTACGCGCCGTCGGCCATCCACGCGACGGCGCGCGCGCCCTGGTCGTCCGTGTCGAAGCCCCTGCCCAGGAGCGAGTCGAGCAGCGCGAGCATGAGCGCGCCATCGTCGCTCCACGTGCCCGGCGGCTTGCGCCAGGGACCGCCTGGCGCGCCGAACGCGACGTCCCCCGGGACGGCGGTGGCCGGCGCGAACTCGTACGGCACGCCCGTCGCGTCCCCGACGAGGTGGCCCCAGGCGGCCCCGGCGAGACGCGACGCAAGAGTGACCGATGTCGTCGTCCGCATGGATCGCCCCTCCCGTGCTGCATCCCGGCCGTCGCACCGCCGGCGACCCTTGTCGTCGTGGCGCGGCTGACCGACCCGGCTTGACATATATCCGCAGCCAGCGTATAAGTCTAGCACACGGCCCTGTGGGGGAGGGAAGCCCCCGGAGCAGATGCGCCGAGGCGGAGCTCCGTGGCCGGGCGCGCACGTCCGACGCCGTCACGGGGAGCTCCGATGAACGAGGTGGACGACGAGGCGAGGTTCCTCGCGGCCTACGATCTCGGCGCGTACCCGCGCCCGTCGGTGGCGGTCGACATCGCCCTCCTGACGGTCGCCGATGGGGCGCTCCACGCTGCGCTCGTGCAGCGCGCCGGGCATCCGCAACGGGGCCGATGGGCGCTCCCGGGCGGCTTCGTCAGGCCCGGCGAATCACCCGAGGACGCAGTCGGCCGGGTCCTCCGGGTCAAGACGGGGCTCACGGACGTCTACACGGCCCAGCTGGCGACCTTCGGCGACCCCGATCGCGACCCGCGCGGCTGGGTCGTGGCGATCGCGTACTACGCGCTGGTGCCGGTGGACCGCCTGCGCGCCGGCCTCACCACGGCGGACGACATCGTCCTGGCGCGCGTCCTCGTCCCCGACGGGACGCCCCTCGCGGCGTCGGCCGTCGCGGTCGCCGAGAGCGGGGAGATCCCGCTCGCGTTCGACCACGCCGCGATCCTCGGGCGGGCGGCGCTGCGCGTCCGCGGACGGCTCTGGTACGCGCCCATCGCTTTCGAGCTCATGCCCGACGAGTTCACGCTCCGGGACCTCCAGCTCACGTACGAGGCGCTCCTGGGCCGCGAGACCGACAAGAACTCGTTCCGTCGACGGATCCTCGCGTCCGGCCTCGTCGCGCCGGTCGGCAGGCGACGCGCGGGCATGCGCGCGCGACCGGCGGAGCTGTATCGCTTCGACCGGCGCCCGGCCGACGCCTGACCGGCCACTGGGCCCCGAAGGAGCGTCGCGCCTCTCCTCTACTACTACCGATAAGGTGAGTTATGTCCGGTCGGCCGTGACCGGGCCGCGGCGCTTCTGAAGCGGCTTCCGAAACGGCGCGGGATGGGCCGCGAGGGGCTCGCGGCCGTCGCGCTTGCGCGGAGGCGCCTCGGCGCGTCGGCCGGAATTGGATCGTGGCTCGCCGGTGGTGATCGGGGCGAGCGGTCGAGTCGGCTACTCGCCGAGCCAGACCGCGATGTCGCCGGCCGATGGGATCCGTCCGGCGCTCACGACCTTGCCGTCGATGGCGAGTCCGGGCGTGCTCAGGATGCCGTAGGCCCTGATCGCCGCGCCGTCCGTGACCTTCGTGACCGACGCATCGACGCCGGCCAGAGCGATGGCCTCGCGGGCATTCCTCTCGAGCGCGACGCAGTTGTCGCAGCCGGGTCCGAGGACCTCGATGGTCTTCATCGGTGATCTCCTTCCGCTCTGTGGGCGATGAGGTCGCGGCCGTCCGCGGGCCGCAACATGAGCCTCGTCATCCGAGGACCTCCCCGAGCGCGTCGAGCGCCCGCCGGCACGCCGGCTCGTCCCGCTCGTAGTAGACCCGGCGCGTGTCCCCGCCGTGGCGGCTCGCACGGACGAGCCCGGCGTCGCGGAGCCTGGCCAGGTGGTTCGACACGTTGTTCTGGCGTTCGCCGAGGGCGGCCGCCATCTCGCAGACGCAGACAGGGCCGTCGCGGAGCATCCGCACGATGCTCGCCCTCACCGGGTCCACGAGGAGAGCCGCAGCCGCCGTCGCCTCGCCGACGTCCGGAGCCGGCATTGCCATCCGCAACTCCTGGAGGACCGGCAGGTCAGGCACCATCGAAAACCTCCGGCGGTGTGTCGCTCCGGGTCAAGGCACGATCTCGATCGTCGGCTCGATGACGATCTCGGACTTCACGGAGTTGGCCACGAGGCTGTACTTCTGGGCCGACGCCAGGGCGCGGCGCGCACGGGCCTCGACCACGGCGGGCTGTTCAACCCCCGCGCCGATGCGGATCTGCGGCCACAGGCGCAGGTGCGTGAAGGTCTCCGTTCGGTCCAGCTCGATCAGCTTGGTCCCCTCGGCTCGGCAGTCGTAGGACCGCAGGTCGAGCCTGAACCGCTCGGCTGCCCAGATGAACATCATCATGACGCAGGTGTTCGCCGCGGCGACGAAGGCATCTTCAGGGGTCAGCACGCCGGGATGCCCCTGGGCGTCGGGCGGAGCGGAGAAGGCCATCTCCGGCCCGTTGCCCATCGCGATGTGGCCCCAGTGCTCGCCCTTCCACGCCACCGTCGTGTGGTAGGTCGCCGTTCGGCTCATGGTCGGCCTTTCTGGTCGCTGCAGAAGGCTGCGTACTCGTGTGCCAGCGCTGCGAGGTACGCCTCGTCGGTCCCGACCGGCACGTCGTTGTAGATCCTGACGGTCTGGAGCAGCTCCTCGGTGACCTCGGGTCCGGGAGCCTTGCCCGCGCCGCGGAACTGCTCGAAGATGAGCGGCAGGGCCGCCAGGGGGACCGCCCGGCCGTCCACGTCCACGGTCTGCATCGGGACAGCGGACCCGCACGCGCAGCCTGCCTGAGGTGCGTCCTCGGACGGGGCCGCCGGCTCGAGCCCGACGAAGGACCCCGCGCGTCGACTCCACTGTCCGCCGAGAAGCTCATCCACCAGGCCGGCGATGCGGTCGGCAGTGATCGCCACGGCCTGCTGGCCGTTCGCACCCAGGCGCCGCGCGCCCTCCGGCCGGCCGAGCCCGGCCTCGCTCACCAGGTCGCTCACGACGACGCTCGCGGCAGGCATGCCCGACAGCTGTTCGGTCGCGCGCGCCGCGCATCGCTTCCCACACCCGTCCACGGCGATGGTCGGATAGAAGCGGGCGAAGGCGCGGTCGCCCTCCCCGCCCGCCAGGAAGAGCGGCAGACAGATGGTCACCGTCTCGCTGGGGCGAAGCTCGTGGAGCACCCGGAGCGCGGCGAGACGCGTCACGGTCCCCTCCGCGAGCTCCTCGCCGGAGCATGCGACGATCCCGACCTTCCGCTGCGGCAGCTCAGGCATGGTGCACCGCCTCGAACCCGGCGGCCAGGTCATCGACGGCGGCGGCGACCTCGTCGGCGAGCGCATGCGCGAGCTGCAGTCCGCCCTCGTTGAGCTCGGCGATGCCGTCCGGCTTGAGGTCCCGGTGGCGCCGATAGACGTCCAGCACGGCGAAGTTCCGAGAGACCCCTCCCCCACTCTCTCGCACCATCTTCTCGGCGCAGCCGAGCTTGCAGCCGTCGATCGTCACCGTGGGGTTCGTCGCGACGGCCGCCCGCGCCTCGTCGTCGCCGAGGACGAGGAGCGACAGCGCGACGAGCCGCGTGGACCCGGGTCGGAGATCCTCGGTCACCTCGTAGGCGGCCTCGCGACTGACCGTGCCGTACGTCTTGCCGATGCCGCTGCACGGCACGATCACGACGTGGCGCTCCGGAGCGCTCATGGCTTGTTCGCTTCCTCCCGGGCCTGGCCGGTCATCAGCTCGAAGTACGCTTCCGGGTCTAGGAGCGCGGCGCGATCCGTGGGCCAGTCGCGTGCATCGACAAGGGCGAGCCACCCTTCGCCGTACGGGTCCCCGTTGATGGCCTCGGGTGAGAGCTCCATCGCGGGGTTGACTTCTGCGACGGTGCCGCCGACCGGCGATGGCACGCCGACGTTCGTCTTGATCGTCTCGATGAGCGCCACCTCGTCCCCGATCCCGAGCACCGTGCCCTCCGGCTTCACCTCCGCGAACGCGACATCGCCGTTGAGCTGCTGGAGGAAGTCCGTCATCCCTATGCGGATCCGGTCGCCCACCGCCAGAGCCCAGACGCCCTCGGGACTGTAGAGGCGGTCGGTCGCCACCCTGAAGACGAACTTGTCGACGGTGGTTTCCAGGTAGTCGGGCATGGGACCGTCCTATCGAGCTCGGAAGTGGATCGTCGCGTCACGGAAGCCGAGCGCGGCTTCGAGCATGGCTTCGGGCAGCGTGGGATGGGCGTGCGTCGTCCAGGCCAGGTCGTCGGCCGTGGCCCCGAGCTGGACGGCCAGGGCACCTTCGGCGATCAGGTCGGTCGCGTGCGGTCCGAGGATGTGGGCCCCGAGAACCGCGCCACTGCCCGCTTCGCACACGAGCTTCACCAGCCCATCCGTCTCGCCCAGGATCCGCGCCCGCGGATTCGCGGAGAACGGGGACTGGGCGACCTTCACGTCGGCTCCCCGCTGGCGTGCCTGCGCCTCGGTCAGGCCGACGCTGGCGACCTCGGGCCGCGTGAAGACGACGTTCGGGACCGAGCGATAGTCCACGGTGCGGCTGCCGCCGCAGGCGTTCTCCGCGGCCACGCGCCCATCGACCATCGCCTTGTGCGCGAGCATGGGACCGCTGACCGCGTCGCCGACCGCCCACACGGTGGGCACGCTCGTGGCCAGATGCTCATCCACCGCGATCGCCCGACCGTCCATCTTCACGCCGACCTCGGTCAGGCCCAGGCCGTCCGTGTTCGGCCAGCGCCCCAGCGCTGCGAGCGCGCGATCGCCCTCGACCCGCGAAGGAACGCCCTTCGCGTCGAGATAGGTCACCGCGAAGCCGCTCCCCGAGGACGCGACCGCCTCGACCTGCGCGCCGGTGATGACCGTCATGCCCCTGCGCCGGAGCAGGAGCGCCAGCCGCTGCGCGATCACCTCGTCGGTCGCCCCCGGAAGCAGGGTGGGCATCATCTCGAGGATCGTCACCCGACTGCCCAGGGCTTCGTAGATGCACGCGAACTCCAGGCCGATGACGCCGCCACCGACGACGATCAGGTGGGTGGGCACGTCGGTGATGTCGAGGGCCTCGGTGCTCGTCATCACGCCGGTCAGGTCCAGGCCGGGGATGGGCGGCCGAGCGGTGATGGACCCCGGCGCCAGGATCAGCCGGCGCGCCGAAACGGTCACGCCAACGCCCGTGTCGCCCTGCACAGCGATGGTGGTCGGCGCCACGAGGTGACCGGAGCCGCGCAGCAGGGTGACACCCGCCTTCTTCAGCAGGTGCTCGACCCCGCCCACCAGCGCATCGACGGTACCCTGCTTGTACTCCATGAGAGCGGGCAGGTCGGGCGCAGCGGTGGGGATGGCGACGCCGAACTCGTGCGCCCGCCTCGCCTTCAGCAACAGCTCTGTCGACGTGGTCAGGGCCTTGGTGGGGATGCAGCCGATGTTCAGGCACGTGCCCCCCACCCGCTCCTTCTCGACCACGACCACGCGCGCACCGAGCTGCGCCGCTCGCAGCGCGGCCACGTAACCGGCCGGACCGCCACCGAGCACGGCCACGTCGAACGGCTCGGTCATCACAGCCCGCTTCGACGAGATCCGCGGGCACCGCCCGCGCCGCGAGCGGGACGGTCCGCCGCTGGACCCCACGCGGCCGACAACCCCGTCCGCTCCAGCCTGCGACGATACCTCTGCATGCGCTGACTATCTCAGCATCCCATGTGATGTCCGAGGGCCGAGAGTCACGGTCCCGCAGGCTGGATGGCGCGACGGGTCGACCCCACCGGACGTGCAGCGGCTGCTGAGGGCGGCCGAACCGCGCTCGCCCCGTCCCTGCGCTCAGGGGATCGCGCGAACCCGCCGCCCGAGCCGCAGCGCATACGCGGCCTGGACGGGCACCCGCTCGGGGAGGGTGAACATCGTCAGGTCGCCGTCGTGCGTGACGGGCAGCGACTCGTCGGCGCCGAGGAGCGCGGCCTCGCGGATGGACGACGCGTCGATGCCGCGCAGGCTGAACGTCCGCCGACCCGGCAGGTCGAGGAGGATCGCGTAGAGCACGCCGTCCATCTGCGTGAACCGGACCTGCGTGCCTTCGGACGTCTCGGTCGCAGGGATGTCCCAGGGCCGCGTCCCGAAGATCGCCTCCCCGTTGTCCCGGAGCCAGTCGCCGAGCCCGCGCAGTGGCCGCACCTGCTCCGCGGGGATGGCGCCCCGGTCGTCCGGCCCGACGCCGATGAGCAGGTTGCCGTTCTTCGACACGATGTCGCAGAAGGATCGGACGAGATCCGTGGCCGTGACGATGTCCTCGGGTCGCTCGTTGCGGTTCGCCCCGAACGAATGCCCAACGCCGCGCGTCGCCTCCCACTTGCCCGGCTGGATCGTGTCGAACGACGCATATTCCGGGGTCCGGAAGTCGAAGTGCTCGGCCGCCGGGAACGACAGCCCCCGCTTCGCCTCGGGGATGTGCTGCCACAGTCGCTGGACGAGCCCGCCGGCTCCGCGCGTCACGGCGTCCTCGACGCGTCCGCGCCTCGCCGTCGGCTGGATCCAACGATCGTTGATGACCCCGTCGGGGACGGTGTCGTAGTAGAAGGCGAAGAGCTCGGCGAGGTTCCCGCCGGGGGGCCAGCAGATGTCGTTCCACAGCACCGACGGCGCGTACCGCTCGATGATCTCGCGGACGTGCGCGGTCACGTACCGCTCGAAGTCCGGCGCCGCCGGGACGGCGAGGATCGAGTCGGCGGCGTCGCGCATGACGGCGTCGTTGTACGGCCAGTCATAGCCGCCCGAGTAGTAGAGGCCCATGCGCATGCCGCGCGCCCGCACGGCATCCGTCACGTCGCCGACGAGGTCGCGCTTCGCGTGGTATGCGCCCTTCCGCGGATGCGGCGTGGATGCGGGCCACAGCGTGAAGCCCTCGTGGTGCTTCGTCGTGAGCACCACGTACCGTGCCCCGGCCGCTTCGCAGACCCCGGCGATGGCATCCACGTCGCATGCCGCCGTCCCGGCGTCGAACCGTTCGATGAAGCCGTCGTAGGGGAAGTCGGCGCCATAGGTCTCGCGGTGGTGCGCCCAGGTGGGCGAGCCCTCCAGCTGCATCGTGTTCCGGTACCACTCGGCGTACGGGTTGTCGCGGAGGAGCCCGACGGGGCCCTCGTTGCGGAGGACCTGCTGGACATCGGCGACCTGGGGCGCCCAGCCCGGCACGGAGAAGAGCCCCCAGTGGAGGAAGATGCCGAGCTTCGCGTCGGCGAACCAGTCCGGGAGCGGATGCGCTCGCACGGACTCCCACGTGGGCTCATACATCGCAGGGGTCACTCCTCATCATGCCGAGGTTTCGAAGCCTGCCATCGAGCCGGGACGGCCACCGGGCGGGCGCCGCCGCGCGAGGATCTCGAGTCGCGCCTGCAGCACGACCCTCGCGGCCAGCAGCAGGACACACAGGTAGCCGAAGAGCGGGCCGAGAGCCGTGTACGGCGCACCGCGAGGGCCCAGCGCCACGTCTGCGACGAGGATGGCCTCGCCGCCGTCCGGCCCCACGTCCGCGCTCGCCACGACGCTCCCGGTCGCGTCCACGATGGCGGACGCGTTGATCAGCTCGCTCTTGACGAAGGGGACCCGGTTCTCCGCGGCGCGCAGCTGCACCGTCTCGATGCGCATCGGCGCGAACTTCGACCAGTCCCCCACCGCCGCGCTCATGAGCTGGGCGCCGCCGTTCACCATCTGGCGGGTCGGCTCCTCGAACGAGAAGTCGAAGCAGATGATCATCCCGATCGTGCCGATGCTCGTGTCGAAGACCGGGTAGCGCACCGGCTGGACGAAGTCCTCGTTGTCCATGATCACGGGGTGGATCTTGTAGTAGATCCCGACGAGCTGGCCCTGGGGATCCCAGAGCCCGGTCATGTTGCTCGCGAGCGGGAGGTCGCCGACGGACCACCCGGTCTCGATGTACATGCCCGTCTGCCGGGCGGTCTCCTGCACGAAGCGGCTCGGGTCGGTGCGCGGGTCGAAGGTCAGCAGGTGCTCCCCCCAGACCGCCAGCTGCGCCCCGCGCGCGGCAGCCTCCTTCGTCATCTCGACGAGCTTCGCCTTCAGCTCGGGCGTCTCGGCGCCGTCGCCCGCGCTGTCGTAGCCCATCCCGGCACCGGGCTGGATCGCCGCCACGCGCACCACCGGTCCTTCGCTCGAGCGCACCTGGCCGAAGATGACGGCCCCGGCGACGACCCAGGCCGCGGAGACCGCCGCGCCCGTGACGACGACCTCCCGCAGGGCGCGGGACGGCACCGGCACCCCGCCGACCGGTGCCCGCCGGCGGTCCAGGAGCGCGATGACGGCGAGCGCGATCGCGCAGTTGACCATGACCAGCCAGAACGTGAGCCCGGCCTGGCCGACGAGGCTCAGGGGTTGGAGCAGGAGCGGCGCGGGGGCCACCAGGGACGAGTACTGCCCCTCGCCCCCGATGACCAGGTTCTGCTGGTAGAGCATGTCGAACGCCGTCCAGGTCACCGGGAGCTGGAGGAGGAACAGCCGGTAACCGGTCAGATCGGACAGGCGCCGGTCAAACGAGGAGATGAGTGCGCCGATGAGCCCGAAGACCAGCGATCCCACGACGAGCACCGGCACGGGAGCGATCTGCGTGTTGAGGAGCGCCCAGGCCGTCCAGTAGCCGAACCAGGCGATCCCGAGGGGCAGCCCGGACAGCCCCCTGGGCATGAACCGGTAGGCGGCGACGATCGCCGGCACGACCGCGAGGAACGCGAGCGGCCAGAGCCCGCCGTACTCCCGCTGCGCCACGATCATCAGCACGGCCGACAGGATCGAGAGCCCGATCCCCCCGAGGAGGCGCCCGCCGGCGCTTCGGGCCGCCGCGATCCGCGCTCCGGCCGCCTCGGACACCACCGGTGCCACTGACGCGCTCATCGATCTCCCCGCAGCACGACCCACTCGATGACGACGAGCGCGATCGCGATCGCGAACACCCCGTCCTGGGACAGGCCCAGGCGCTCGGTGGAACGCTCGCGCGATGGATCTCCCCTGCCCTGCCCCGCCGAGGAGCTCCGGGGGCCCGGGGCCATCATAGGGCGGGTCGCAGGCGTCCGATCGCCCGTCATCGGGACTCGGGACGCCGCACCCTCGCTCTCCCGCGCGAGTCCGCGGCGGAGCCCTCGATCCGGTCGGGCATGCGCGCCGGATCCCGGGCGGCCCGGTCCCCGGCCAACGGGGGGTCGGGGGTGAACCCCGCGCGCGGCCGGGGCCGTGATGCGCGATACCCTTGGCGGTGATGAGCAAGCATGCGGGACCGGACCGCCATCTCCCCCTCGACGGAACGCGCAACGTCCGCGACGTCGGTGGCTACCCGGCGCACGACGGCCGCAGGATGCGCTGGCGGACGCTCCTGCGGTCGGACGAGCTGACGCGGCTTCCCGCCCGGACGGTCGATGTTCTCGTCGACCTCGGTCTCCGCCACGTCATCGACCTGCGTTGGCCAGAGGAGCTCGTCAGGGCGCCGAACGCGTTCCGACGCTCGAAGGCCGTCCGCTACACGAGCATCCCGCTCCTGGCGGACGATCCCACGCCGCACGCCGGGCTCGCCGGGATGTATCGACACGTGCTCGACGCGCGCGCCCCGCAGCTCGCGCAGGTGGTCCGCGCGCTCGGCGCGTCGGACGGCCTGCCCGTGGTCATCGGCTGCGCCGCCGGCAAGGACCGCACGGGCGTGACGATCGCGCTCCTGCTCGACCTGTGCGGCGTTCCCCGGGATGTCGTCGTGGACGACTACGCTCTCTCGGCGCGGTACTTCGCCTCCCCGGTCGCGCACGTGGAGCCCGACGACTGGCGCCACGGGAGCCTGGTCGTCGACAGCCCGCCGGAGTTCATGGATGCGGCCCTCGAGCACCTCGACGCCGTCCACGGCGGCGCGCGGCGCCTGCTCCGGCGCCAGGGACTCACGGGCCCGGAGCTCGAGGCGCTCGTCGAGCGCCTCACCGAGCCCATGGAAGCCTGACCTCGTCGCGCCGCGACGGCCACGTCGGCCGAGACCGACGCGGGAGCCGTAGAGTTCGCCGATGGCCGCCTCGCCCCGCGCGTTCGTCCTCCGCCACACGCGCCTCCGCCCGGTGCCGGGCCTCGAATCGGTCCGGCTGCACATGGCGGACGAGGTGCTGCCGCTCTGGCGCGCCATCCAGGTCGAGACGGGCGATGAGGACGCGGCCCTCCCCTACTGGGCCTTCGCGTGGGCGGGCGGCCTCGCGATCGGCCGATACCTGCAGGAGCACCCGGAGGTCGTCGCCGGCCGGCGCGTGTTCGACCTGGCGTCCGGCTCGGGCCTGTGCGCGATCGCGGCGATGCACGCCGGAGCCGCCGGGGCCGCGGGAGCGGACATCGATGTCCTCGCGGCCGCGGCGATGGGCCTCAACGCGCGGGCCAACGGCTGCCGGGTGTCGGTCGTCCGCCGGGACGTCCTGCCGGACGAGGAGCCGCCCGACGTCGACGTGATCCTCGCCGGCGACTGCTGGTACGAGGCCCGCCTCGCGGAACGCGTCCTGCCGTGGCTGCTCCGGGCGCGGGACCGCGGGATCGATGTCCTCGTGGGCGATCCCGGCCGCCGCTACCTGCCGACCGACGAGCTGGTCGAGCTCGCCTCGTACGAGGTCCGCACGACGACCGAGCTCGAGGACCTCGCGCTCAAGCGAGGCCACGTCTTCCAGCTGCGGGCGACGTAGCCATCTCGTCCGTTCGCAGGCGCGGAGGAACCCCGTCCCGCCCACGCATGGCTGCGACGGAGGCTCCCCCGGTCGGCGAAGCGACGCCCTGGGGTCACCCCATCGAGAAGGTCTCGGCGACCTCGATCGAGCCGCCCCCGGCGAGGAGCGGGTTCCGCTGGGCCGCCGCGACGGCGGCATCGAGGCTCTCCGCCTCGATGAGGGTGTACCCGGAGACGGGATTCGCGCCGCCGCCGGCCGACACCGTGCCGTCCGGGCCCACGTACGCAGCCTGGCCGATCGGATTGCCCGGGTCGAGCAGGCCGGCGCCAAGCGACGTGTACCAGACTACCCACGCATCCATGGCGCGGGCGTTCTCGTCCGGGTCCTCGGGCATGCTGCCGCCGTGGAACGCGAGCAGGTACTTGGCCATCGTGAGCTCCTTCCGTGTAGAGGCGCCGAGGAGCCGCGGACCGTGCGGCGACCGGCGAGGTGGGACGCTGGCCCGCCGTCAGCGGCGGCGGGTCCGCGCATGATGACGCGTCGGACGCCGTACGTCGAGATGGTGCGTGTGAACACTTCCGCGACTCCGCCCGAGTCGGCGCCAGCACGTCAGATGGCGGGGCCACCCGCTCGCCGGGACAGCTCGACCCGGTGCTCCCAGTCGTGCTCGAGGATGCGCCGGACGGCCTTCGCGAACGTCCGCACGTCCTTCGGTCGCTCGATGACCGCCGCGCGCTGCTCCGGCGTCGACCGGCTGACGATCGCGTCGACCATCGTGACCACCCGACGCAGCGCGTCCGGCAACGCCACGGTCCCGCGCTCGGCGGCCGCCTGCACTGCCGAGAAGCCGGGGGCGCCGCCGACGACGGGCGACAGGTAGGCGCCGGGCACGGTCACGACGTGCAGGAGGATCGCCCGCGCCGACCGCCCGCCGGCCGCCGGCACGGCGTCGAGATCCGCGTCCGTCAGCCCTGCGGTCCAGGCGGCCAGGTCGTCGCGCATCCACGCGAAGCGCCGCATCGCCTCGGCAACCTCGGCATCCGCGAGGGGCACGAGATCGGTCGCGAGGACGATGTACGGCGACCCGTTGCCGAGCCAGTCCCCTTCCGTGATGTGCTCCACGACGCGAGTCTCGATCGGCGCGCCCGGATCCACCGACTCGCCGTTGCGACCCAGGAAGCGCAGGTATGCCCGGATGGCGTCGGGCGTCGCCTCGATCGCGTCCTCGGTCGTCGGCCCCACGGCCACGCAGCCGAGGAGCTCCGGCACGTGGACCATCGTCTTGCGGTGCTTCGGCCCGGACTCGACGTGGAGCGCGTAGTTCGTCATGTGCGCATGGTGCCGCAGCCGGCGGCGGACGTCACCCACGGCGACGCCGCGCGCTATCCTCCGGGCATGCGTGTCCCCCTCCCCGCCAGCGACAGCAAGGGCGGCATGTCTTCACAGGACCTCCCATATCCGCATAGTGGTCGGCGCCGGCGCGTCCGTTCCGACCCGATGCGGGTGTCGCCCGACCCAGCTGCCCTCGCCCGGTGATCTCGCGAAGACCAGGGTCGAGCGGCCCCTCGGTGGCCCGCGTCGGGCTGGTCGCCGCGACCGCGCTCGGCATCGGCGGGATGATGGGAGCCGCGCCGTACACGATGCTGGGACTCGCTGCTCCCGCCACCGGCTCGTACCTGCCTGTGGCGTTCGCCGTCGCCGCGCTCGCAGCCGCCTTCCCCGCCTACTCCTACGCTCGACTCGGGTCCACCTTCCCGAGTCGCGGAGGCGCCGCCCGCTTCATCGTCGAGGAATACGGGCCCGGCCTGGCGTCCGGAGGGCTCAACGTCTTCCAGTTCCTCGCGTACCTCATCGCCGCATCCCTGTATGCCGCCGGGTTCGCTGCGTATGCGCAGGCCCTCGTCGGAGACGCGCTGCCGTCCTGGACGGCGGGCGCGTTCGGCGTGGGCGTCGTCCTCGTGTTCCTCGTCGTCAACCTCTTCGGGTCCCGGCTGGTCGGCCGGGCCGAGACGGTCATCGTGGCCGTCGAGGTCGTCATCCTCGTCGGATTCGTCGTCCTCGGGCTGTCGCATGCGGATCCGTCACGCCTCACGGACGGCGGCGGCCGCGGCTTCCTGGGGATCGTCACCGGCGCGGCGGTCCTCTACGTCAGCTACCAGGGCTTCGGGGTGGTGGCCAACGCGTCCGACCGGATGGCCCGGCCGGGCCGCGAGGTGCCGCGGGCCATGTTCCTCGCGCTCGGGATCGTGACCGTGCTCTACGTGACCATCAGCGCGCTCGCCGTGTCCCTCCTGCCCATGCCGACGATCGTGGCCGACAACGGCCACGTGCTCGCCGACGCCGGCCAGGTGGTGGCAGGACGCATCGGCTTCGTCGTGATCGCGGTAGCCGCGCTCCTCGCGACCGCCTCGGCCGTCAACGCGACCCTGTTCGCGGCGTCGAACATCGGGTACTTCGAGGCACGGCACGGCGAGCTCTCGAGCGCCCTCGCGAGGACCGTCGGGCGCAGCGGCAGCGTGGCGCTCGTGCTCTCCGCGGCGGTCGTCGCGCTTCTCGTCCTGCTGTTCCCGCTGAGCGCCGTGGGCCAGATGACGAGCCTCGCGTTCCTCGTGCTCTACGCCGGGGTCAGTGCAGGCCACCTCCGCATCCGCGCCCGGACCGGGGCCCACGCCTGGCCGCTCATCGCCGCTGTCGTCATCAACGTCGTCCTGTTCGTCGCGCTGCTCGCGGATGCGATCGGAAGCGGCTCCGTCGGCACGTGGGCCACGCTGCTCGCGGCCCTCGTGGGGAGCTTCGCCGTCGAGGCGGTCTACATCGCACGCTCGGACGGACGTGGTGGCCGACGTGGGCAGGTGGCGTCCTCGACGGCGGACGACGCTGGTCCCTGACGGTGGCCGGCATGGCCGTCGCGCGGCCCCCCGCGCCTACCCGGCCGGTGCGTCGGGATCTCGACCGGACAGCTGCGCCACCAGGCGATCCGCGATCACGTACGACCGACCGCCGCCCATGACGAGGACCACGTCGCCGGGGAGGAGGTCGGCGGCGACGGCCTCCGCCGTCTCCTCCACCGTCCCGGGCGCGATCGCCGGGGCGCCCGACCGCCGGTTCACGGCCTCGGCGAGTGCGACGGCCGAGGTGATCGTCGTGTCCGGATCGCGTCCGGCGAAGATCTCCGCGATGGCGACGCGGTCGGCCCCCGCCGCGAGGACGGCGGCGAACTGCTCGAGCATCGCGGCGGTCCGGTGGTACGTGAGGGGCTCGTAGACGGCCCACACGCGGCGCCCGGGATACCGCAGGCGGACCGCGTCGAGCGTCGCCGCGATCGCCGTGGGGTGGTGGCCGTAGTCGTCAAGGACGACGACGCCCGCGACGGCCCCCTTCAGCTCGAACCGGCGGCCCACGCCGGGGAAGCTCTCGAGGCCGCGCACGATGACATCGGGGGCGACGCCCGCCGCGAGGGCGCCCGCGGCCGCCCCGAGGGCATCGTCGGCGTAGTGCCGGCCGACGAGCGCGAGCTTCGCGGTGTGCGGTCCGGGGCCCGGCGGCAGGCCGTGGAGCGTGAGATGCGAGAGCCCGGTCGCGTCGATCTCGAGCGTGGCGACGAGCGCGTCCGCCGGGCCGAGGGACGTCGCGTACGCGCGGCGGATACGCTCCAGCGCCGCGGCGGGGTCCGGCTCGTGGAGGCCCTGCTCGCCGTGCCGGCCGGCAGGTGGCACCGACGCGTCGAGGACCTCGAACCCCGCGAGCAGGCCTGGCCAGTCCGCGAGCCCGCGCGCGACCTCGGCGGCCCCCGGATCGCCGACGTTCACCGCGACGACCGGCGCTCCCGCTCCCCCGTCGAAATGCCGGATCCAACGGTCGAATGTCGCGACGACGGCGTCGCGATCGGCGAAGACGTCCGGATGGTCCCAGTCGGCGTTGAGGAGCACGCCGATCGCCGGGCGGTACGGGTCGAAGTTCCCGGCGTACTCGTCGGCCTCGACGACGAAGTCCGGGCCGCCCCCGAGCCGCACCGTGGAGGCGAGGCCGCCGGTGAGCGCGGCGGGCATGAGGGCCCCCACGAACGCCGACGGGTCGCGACCGCCCTCGGTCAGCAGGTGCGTGAGCCAGCCCGACGTCGTGGACTTGCCGTGGGTGCCGGCCGCCGCGACCATCCGGAGCCCGCGCGTCGCCGCCGCGTCCGCGATCAGCTGCTGGCACGAGACGAGCTCGACCCCGGCCTCGCGTGCGGCGTGGAGCTCCGGCAGATCGGGCGCGACGGAGGTGATCGCCTTCGTCACCGCGCAGAGCGCGACCGCCTGCGAGCCGTCATCGCGTACGACGTGGGCGACGGCATGGCCCGCGGCGATGCGGATGCCCGCAGCATCGAGCTCCGGCGTGTACGGACTGGATCCGTCCGCGTCGCATCCGTCCACCCGCGCTCCCGCGGCACGGGCGAGCAGGGCGGCGCTCGCGCCCGCCACGCCCGCGATCCCCAGGACGTGGATGCGCTGGCCCGGTGGGATCGGCCTCCCCGCTCGCGGAGCGGAGAGGCCGCGCGCGACCTCCTCGGCGGTCCGGGTCATGCCCCGGCGGTGTCCGCCTCGGACGTGGCCTCGACGGCGCCGGCCTCGACCGGCGCGGCCGGATCCGCCGCATCCGCGGTGGTGTCGGCGCCCTCCGCCGTGATCGCGGCCTCGTCGGTGGGCTCGGCCGGTGACGGCGTCGCGTCCTCGATCTCCACGACGATCGCGTCGACGAGCTCGACCTCGGCGACGGTGCCGTCCCAATCGCCCTGGGAGACGACGACGAGCTCCACCTCGGCGACGAGGGCCTGCGGCTCGGGCTCGAGCACGGGTTCCGCCTCCGCCGTGGGCTCCAGCGCCGGCCCAGACTCGGGCGCCGGCTCGGGCTCCATTGCCGGCTCCATCCGGCGGTCGACCGAGAGCCAGCGCGGATCCAGGCGCAGGTGCACGACCGCGGGGCCGCCGATGCGCAGTGCCTCGGCGAGGGCGTCAGGCAGGTCGGCATCCCGCTCCACCGTCACGCCGTGCGCGCCGAGCGCGCGCGCGGCCGCCGCGAAGTCGATCGGGCCCAGCGCGGATCCAACGGGCACGTGCCCGCCGCGCAGCTGGTGCTCGAGGACCATCCCGTAGCGCTCGTCGTCGAACACGATCGCCAGGACGGGCAGCCGGAAGCGGACGGCGGTCTCGAGCTCGGCCATCGTCATCGCGAACCCGCCGTCGCCGGCGATCGCGACAGAGGGCCGGTCCGACGCATGAAGGCTCGCCGCGATCGCCGCGGGGAGCGCGTAGCCCATCGCCCCGGACGAGGGCCCGAGGAAGGTCCCCGGCCGCCGGAACCGGAAGCCGCGCGCGAGCCACCCCGCGAAGTTGCCCGCGTCGGTCGCGATCACTGCACCCTGCGGCAACACCGCCTGCAGCGCCGAGATCACGCGGCCCGGGTGGACCCCCGGTCCATCCCACGGCTCCGCGTCGACGACCGAAGCGGCGAGGAACGCCTGCCGATCGGCGACGTTCCGCGCGCGCCTGGCGTCGTACACCGCCCTGTCGTGCACCGCGCCGCCGATGGCGCGGATCGCCGCTCGCAGGAATGCGTCCGCATCGGACGCGAGCGAGACGTCCGGGCCGACGTCGGCGATCCTCTCGACGGGCGCACGGTCCACGTGCGCCCAGCGCGTGGCCGGCGCCGGCACCGTGTACCCGAACGTCGTCACCTCGTCCAGCCGGGAGCCGATC
>CAIYQJ010000208.1 GCA_903928275.1 uncultured Chloroflexota bacterium | reverse complement strand
TCGTCGTTGCGTAGCGATCGGCCGCGGCGAAGGCGGCCGGCGCCATGTCCACCGGCCGGATCGTGGATCCGCCGACGGCCATCCCGCGAAGGTTCCGCCGGGGGACCGCGAGCGTGATGACCGGGATGGGCTGGTCGATCAGGCCGTGGAAGGCGAGGGCGGCGTCGGTGGTGACGTAGTGCTCGGTGCCCGAGAAGGCGCCGTCCGCGACCGCGAGCGGCGACGTCTCGCGGGCGGGATCGACGACGACGTAGAGGCCCCGGCGGAGATGGCCGAGGCGACCGGCATCGACGAGCCGACGCAGGCAGTTCGCCTGGGTGACGCCGGGCGAGATGCCACACTCCCGCCGCGCCTCCTGCCAGGTCGGGCTGGCCAGGTCGATGACGGCGATGCGGTGGCGCAGGAACCAGGTCGGCAGGTCGCCGCAGGCCATGGTGGTCCGATCCTCGGTGGTGCGGTCCAGGGACGGATACTAAGCATCGGCGGTGAGTATCGTTCGTCCGACCGCACTATCGGCCGCGGAGCAGCGTCCGTCAACCCATCCCCGGTGGCGAGGTGCGCGGCGCCCGAGCGGGACATCGGCAGGAGATCGTCCCCGGGCAGGTTCTCGGTGGTGTCCGGGCCACCCCTCGCCGCCGATGGGCGGACACGCGCGAGGCGGGGACCTTACGGGGACCTTACGCGTAAGACTGACCCGCCAGAACCGCCTGTTTCGTGTGGTGCAACTCGCGGTTCCACGAGGGCGAGACGTAGTGGTCCCCGTCGGGGAACAGCCTGAACGACGCGTTCGTGAAGAACTGCTCGAAGCCGGTCAGGTTGCCCGGCGGCGGGCGTGGTCGTTGATCCCCCACACGATGAGCGTGGGCATCGTGGCGACGATGGACGCGGCGCCCTCTGTGACGGCCGCTGCCGAGAACGACCGGGCGACGTCCGAGCGCGGATGGGTGTCGTTGCAGGGCGGGTTGAGGTCGTCGGCGCGGTAGTCGTCGGTGCTCGCGCCGAACGCGCCCGGGGTGGAGGCTGCATCGATCCACCTCTGGCGGTCGGCCTCCGAGTAGCGACCGAGCCTGACCTGGTCGGCCACCCAGCCGGCCTCGAACTGCCGGACCGCCACCTCGCGCGACAGCGTGTCGGGGTACGTCTGCTCGTCGGCGTGGGCGTAGCCGTTGATCAGCAGCATGTAGTTGCTGGAGTGCTGCTGCCAGGGGTTGTCGTTCAGCTTGCGCTCGAACAGGTGCGGGTGCGGCGCGTTGCAGACGATGAGCCTGTCCACCAGGTCAGGGTGGTACATCGCGAACACGGCCAGCGCGCCGTCATGCCTCGTGGCGTCGGGCAACGGCGGGCGGCTGAGTACGTGGCCGTTTGGGCCATGGCCCTCGGTCCGAGACCGCAGAATGCTCTCATGCGGTCCCACGAGCGCCCGCGCCGCCTGTCGATCGAACGGATCGAGGCCGCGGTCACGTCCATCGATCCGTTGTTCCTGGACACGCCGCAGTTCGAGTCCGAGTCGCTGTCCGCCGCCCTCGGGGTTCGGGCCGTGCTGAAGGTCGAGACCGTCAACCCGATCCGGTCGTTCAAGGGGCGCGGCGCGAGTCTGTACATGTCCGGGACGCCACTCGGGACAGAGGTGATCTGCGCGAGCGCCGGCAACTTCGGACAGGCGATGGCGTATGCGGGACGGGGGCGCGGGATCGCCGTGACCGTCTACGCCGCCGAGCAGGCGAACCCGCTCAAGGTCGAGCGGATGCGAGCGCTCGGGGCCAACGTCGTCTTCTTCGGTGAGGATTTCGATGCAGCCCGGGCCGAGGCGCGGCGGGTCGCGGAAGAGCGTGGCGCGCGGCTGGTCGTCGACAGCCTCGATGTCGAGACGGTCGAAGGCGCCGGGACGATCGGCCTCGAGCTCCTGCGCCTCGAGCGGCCGCTCGACGTCCTCCTGGTGCCCCTCGGGAACGGTGCGCTGTGCAACGGGGTGGCCACGGTGATGAAGCGGCGATCGCCGACGACCAGGATCATCGCCGTCGCGGCGGCCGGCGCGAGCGCGATGGTCGAGTCGTGGCGGTCGGGGCGCCTTGTCGAGCACGACCGCACGGACACCATCGCCGATGGGCTCGCCACCCGATCGCCCATCCCGGAGGCGTTCGCGGACATGAGAGGACTGATCGACGATGCCCTTCTGGTCGCCGACGGTTCGATGATCGTCGGGATGCGCCTGCTGCACGCGCACGCCGGGCTGGTTGCCGAGCCGTCGGCCGCAGCGGGCGTCGCGGCGATCCTCGAGGACCCGGAACGGTTCAGGGGGTCCGTCGTCGGGACGATCATCTGCGGCGGCAACGTCGCGGACGAGCAGATGCGCCGCTGGCTGGGAGTGGGCTGAGGACAGGCCCGCAGAACCCCGGTACGAGGAAGCTCACGACATTCAACGGGGCAGCGCCGACCACCTGCGCTCTCCGTCCGGGGGCGCCAGGCCCAGGCGGTGGGCGTACCCGGGGTCGCACCAGGCTGAGGGGCCCCGGCTCTCGATGCGCAGTGCGCGTGTCGCGGGAATCTGCTCAGTGAACCTGCCAGTCTCCTCGCTCGCTCGGCGGCCGCATCCGGTCGATCTGCAGGTCATCCGTCTGCATGAGGCCGGTCCCGCCATCCGCCCGCGCCGCCAGGGTACGAACGGGCCATGCGGTCGGAGGGGGAGTCGGGCGGACACTACCGATCAGCCGGGCCCCGCCGTGCCCGCCGTACTCAGACAGCGCCGGGGGAAGAAGGGGAAACCGTGTCTCGCCACCAGAGCCCGACAGGGGCGCTCGTTCGCGAGCGCGCGGCTCCCGCGCACCGTCGTGCTGCGCGCCGCGGAACGACCGTCCGCCCCGTTGCATCCCGCGGGATGTCGTTCGCCGCGCCGATCAGCCACACAATGAACCCAATGGCCTAGGGAGTCCTTCAACTGGGGGGGTCCGGGCCCGAATCGCTCGCCCGAACCTAAGTCGCGACAGGCGTTGCCGTACGGAAGCGAGTGATCCAGGTGCCCGAGATCCAGACCCGTTCCCCCCTCCGGGCGCGCGTGCTCGCGGCGATGGGGTCGCTCCTCATCGTCATGTCCCTGGGCGCGCCGGTCACCGCGGTGGCGGCCGTCCCGACCATCACGAGCGTCCTCCCGAACTCCGGACCGGCATTGGCCACAGACACCGTCAGGGTCACGATCACCGGGACGGACTTCCCCCCCACCGAGTCCGTCATGGTCACGTTCGACGGGTCGAACGGGTTTGGCCACGGCACCGCCACCTCGCTCACCGCGTACCCGCCCTCCCACGTGGCCGGAGCCGTCGACGTCACGGTGAGAAACCTTGTCACGCTCGAATCCGTAACCCTCCATAACGGCTTCACCTACGTCGGCGACGCGACGAAGCTCGCCTTCACGCCGTCTCCCGGCGGCGGCGCGCCCGGCGTGGCCTGGGTCGTCCAGCCGTGGGTCACCGTCGAGGACGCGGCCGGCAACCCGGTCACCGACTCGACCGCCTCGATCGCCCTCACGATCACGACCCCCGGTGGCGCGA
>CAIYQJ010000207.1 GCA_903928275.1 uncultured Chloroflexota bacterium | reverse complement strand
GGGCTGAACGTGATCTGCTGGGACGCCGGGGAAGGCGGAACGACGGTGCCATTCGGAGCGTTCACGGGAGCCACCACGGGAGCGCTCATCGGGGGGGACATAGGCTCGGCCAACCCCGTTGCGAGGCCGGGCCCACTGGAGATGGTGCCGACAACGACGACGCTTGCCACGACCGTGGCCAGCGTCGCCCACCGAGGCAACCGCATACGGCCCCCTTGTCTTCGCGGCCCGCGCTCCTCGTTGGGCACGAGGGGGAACGCTGGCCGATCTCAACGTATGCCTCGCGAGACCGGCCTGCAATCGCGCAAACGACGTAGACGGGAGCGCCGATCCGGGGCCGTCATCGTCGAGCCCGGCCGAGGGCCGCGAGCGAGCACCCTGCCGCGCGTGCCCCTCGACGGCCGCGGGCGCCGAGGCGAGAGCGCCCAGAAGCGCCCAGAAGATCCAGGAGCCGGCGGGCTCCGCCGTCATGAAGAGATCGGTGACGAGATGCCCGGCGACCGCTGCGAGGACTCCGGCGAGGAGGAGCGCCTCGACCCGCGGTGCCGCCGCGAAGCGCCGCGCGCCCGAGACGAGGGAGACGACGATCAGCAGGACATAGAGCGCGAGCGCCGGGATCCCCGCGCCATCCGCGATGGCGAGCGGGACGTCGTGCGGACTCTCAGGTCGGAAGCCTGCCAGGATCGCGGCCTGATCGGCCGGGAGGACGCGGTCGCGGTAGCCCGGGAACACGGCCGGGTACATCTCGGGGCCGATCCCGAGCACCGGGTAGTCGAGCGCGATCCGGATCCCGACGGCCATCAGGTCGAGGTGGCCGGCAGTCGATGGTTCGCTCGCGTCGCCGATCGTGGCGACGCGGCGACCGACCGTGGATCCAAGGGTCATCGCCGTCACTGCAGCGACGCCGACCAGGAGCACCGCGACACCGACCGTCGCGACGGCGAGAACCGCCCGCCTCGGCCGCCGGCCGGTGCGCGCGGGATCGGCGGGACCGGCGGGACCGGTGCCGACGGTGGCCGCCCCGGACGCGGTGTCCAGCGGATCTCGAAGCGCCCGATCCCTGGACTCGCGCAGCCGAAGTGCGGCGAGGCCCGCGACGAAGACGATCGCCGCAGCAGCCGCACCGAGGTACCCACCGCGGCTGAGCGAGAGGACGAGCGCCGCGGCCATGAGGACCACGGCGGCGGTGAAGACGACGCGAGCCATGCCGACATGACGCAGCGCCTGCGGCGTTGCGAGCGGGATGGCCATCACCAGCACGGCCGCCAGCGCGTTGGACTGGCCCATGGTCGAGAAGATCCTGGTGCCCCCGTAGAGCTCGCCCTGCCAGATCGGGTCGAGCCCCATCTGCTGGAGCAGCCCGTAGATCGCCGCGAACGTGCCGCCCGCGACGACGGCGGACGCGAAGAAGCCCAGGCTCCGGTCGGTGGCCAGCGCGCGCCTTGCCGCGATGAACGCGACCGCGTAGGCAAGCGTCGCGAGCAGCCCCTGGTACTGGTACCGCTCGCCGATCAGGCTGTGGGCGGGCACCTCCGAATGGAGGGTCGCAGCGACATCGAGCACGATGTACGCGGCAAGGATGTCAAGCCCCGGAGAGCGCCACGGGGTCCGTGGGCCTCGCGCGGCGATGAGGATCCCGACCAGCACGACCACCGACACGACGACCATGACGATCGTCTTCGGAAGGCCGAAGACGTCGGCGATCCACGGGAAGAAGACGACGGGCAGAGCGAAGGCGAGGAGATACAGGGGCCAGCGCGCCAGCCGGGCACCAGGCGATGCGTCCGTCGAAGACCCTGCCCCCGGGGATCCCATCGTCGGTGTGGTCCTCCGAGCCGGATCGCGGTCAGAACCGCGGTAGCACCCCAAGGATGGACCAGATTGCAGCGCCGGGGCAGCGGCGACGCGCTCGGTCGCGCGGTGCCGCTACCATCGGTCGCGATGGAAGGACCGCGCGCGCCCGGTGCTCATCCCGCCTCCGATGCGGAGCGGACGATCGCGCTCGTCCCGGTCCGCCACCTCGAGCGCGCGAAGTCTCGCCTGGGCGGGGCGCTCGACGCAGAGGAGCGGACCTCGCTCGCCACGACGTTCGTCGCCCGGACTCTCGCGGCGCTCACGGAGCTCTGCGAGAGGGGCGACATCGCAGGGATCGTCGTCGCGAGCGGCGATCCCGCGGTGCTGGCGTTCGCCGGCGGGACCGGTGCCACCCCGCTCCCCGTCCCGGGCGTGGACCTGGTGGCCGACCTCTCCGCCGCGCGCGAGATCGCCATGGTCCAGGGCGCCTCCGCCATCCTCGTCGTCCCGATCGACCTCGCGGCGGTGTCCGCCGGGACGCTCGCGGCCGTGCTCGGGGCGGCCCGCGGCGCGGTGGCCGGCGGGGCACCCGTCGTCGCGCTCGTCCCGGATCGCCGCGGCGAGGGCACCAACGTCCTCTTCGTCTCGCCGCCGCGCGCGATCGCGTTCGCGTTCGGGCCCGACAGTCGCGCCCGTCACGCCCGCGCCGCCGCGGCTGCCGGCGCGGCG
>CAIYQJ010000206.1 GCA_903928275.1 uncultured Chloroflexota bacterium | reverse complement strand
CGAAGTAGGATGAGCGGTGCACTGCCCACATGACCCGGACCGGAGGATGCCCCCGCCCATGGCGCGACGTAACGAGATCGGCACCGCCGTCATCGGCAGTGGGTTCATCGGGACCGTGCACGTCGAGGCGCTCCGCCGGATCGGCGTCCGCGTCACCGGGCTCCTCGAGTCCTCGCCGGAGCTCGGGTCGCAGCGGGCCGCGGCTCTCGGCCTGTCCAGGGCCTACACGGACCTCGCCGAGCTCCTCGCCGACGATGCCGTGCAGGTCGTCCACGTCACCTCCCCCAACGAGCTCCACCACCCGCAGGTCAAGGCGATCCTCGCCGCTGGTCGCCACGTCGTGTGCGAGAAGCCTCTCGCGATGACCTCCGACGAGTCGGCGGAGCTCGTCGCCCTCGCTGCAGCGTCGGGCCTCGTGAACGCGGTGAACTTCAACATCCGGTTCTACCCGCTCAACCAGCACGTGGCCTCCCTCGTCCGCGACGGCGGGATCGGGGACGTCCGCCTGGTCACCGGCCGCTACTTCCAGGACTGGCTCCTGTACGACACCGACTGGAACTGGCGCCTCGAGAAGGACCAGGGCGGCGTGCTCCGGGCGGTCGGGGACATCGGCTCCCACTGGCTCGACCTCACGAGCTTCGTGACCGGGTTGCGGGTCGAGTCGGTCATGGCCGACCTCACGACGTTCATCCCCGTCCGTCTGAAGCCGGCCGGCCCCGTCATCACCTTCAGCACCGAGCGGGCGACCGGCGCCGTTCCCGTCGAGATCCACACGGAGGACGCGGCCACGATCCTCCTGCGCTTCGGGGGCGGCGCGCGCGGCAGCGTGGCGATCTCGCAGCTGAGCCCCGGCCGCAAGAACAGCCTCGCGTACCAGGTCGACGGCTCCGCCTCGGCGGTCGCGTGGGACTCCGAGCAGCCCGACCAGCTGTGGATCGGCCACCGTGACCGGCCCAACGAGCTCCTGCTCCGGAACCCAGCGCTCATGAACGCCGACGGGATCGCGGCCGCGCGCCTTCCCGGCGGGCACGTGGAGGGCTTCGCCGACACGTTCGGTGCCGTCTTCACCGCGGTCTACGATGACGTCGCCGCCGGGAGGCCATCGCCGGACCGGCGCTACGCTTCCTTCGCCGACGGTCACGAGGAGATGCTGGTCGGCGACGCCGTCCTGCAGAGCTCCCGGACCGGCCGCTGGGTCGACGTGGCCCGTCCCAGATGACCACCCGTCACCCCGATCCATGCGCACCGGAGGAGCTGCCGCGATGAAGCTCGGCTTCCTGACCGCCCCGTTCCCCGCCACGCCGCTCACCGAGGTCGCGGACTGGGCCGTCGGCGCGGGCTTCGAGGTCCTCGAGATCGCCTGCTGGCCGCAGGCGGCCGGCCCCACCCGCCGGTACGCCGGGACGAGCCACATCGACGTCGCGAACCTCTCGGCCTCCCGGGCGACGGAGATCCGCGAGGAGCTCGCGTCGAAGGGGTTGTCGATCTCCGGCCTCGGCTTCTACCCGAACCCGCTGCACCCGGATCCGGCGCACCGGGAGCAGGTGATCGGCCACCTGAAGCACGTGATCACAGCAGCCGAGAAGATGGACGTCCCGCTGGTCAACACGTTCATGGGCGGCGACGCGTCCAGGACCCAGGACCAGAACTGGGAAGAGGCGCTCCGCGTCTGGCCGGACATCGTCCGGTTCGCCGGCGACCACGGCCGGATGATCACGCTCGAGAACTGCCCGATGCTCTTCAGCGACGACGAGTGGCCGGGCGGGCACAACATCGCCACGACGCCGCGGATGTGGCGCCGGATCCTGGAGGAGTGGGGCGGCACCATCGGGCTCAACTTCGACCCCAGCCACCTCGTGCTCCAGATGATCGACATGCGCCGCTTCCTCAAGGAGTTCGGGCCGCATGTCCTCCACTTCCAGGCCAAGGACCTCATGATCGACGCGGACGGCCTCTACGAGCGCGGCGTCTTCTCGATGGGCATGGGCTGGCAGATCCCGCGGATCCCGGGTCTCGGCGACGTCGACTGGTCCGTCGTCTTCAGCGAGCTGTACCGTTCCGGGTTCGCGGGCGACTGCATCATCGAGCACGAGGACCGGCGGTTCGAGGGCACGGACGAGAAGGTCAAGCAGGGCTTCCTGATCGCCAGGGACGTGCTCCGGCCGTACTGCAAGTAGCGCACCCGCGCAGGAGCTCCCATGACACTCTCCATCGACGACCTCACCGAGCGCGACATCGCGAAGACGATCGACCACTCGCTCCTCCGGCCCGAGCTCGACGACGCGTTCGTCGAGGACGGCTGCCGGCTGGCGGCGAAGTACGACGTCGCGTCCGTCTGCTGCCGGCCCGCGGACGTGCGGCGGGCGAAGGCCATCCTCGCCGGCACGGATGTGGCCGTGGGGACGACCGTCGGCTTCCCGCACGGCAACCACCGGACCGAGACGAAGGTCTTCGAGGCCAGGCAAGCCCTCGCCGACGGGGCCACCGAGCTCGACATGGTGATCCAGATCGCGGCGCTGAAGTCGGGCCGCGACGCGGACGTGGAGTCCGACATCCGCGCGGTGGTCGAGGTCGGACATGCGGCCGGCGCCATCGTCAAGGTGATCTTCGAGAACGCGTATCTCACCGACGACGAGAAGATCCGCGCATGCCACCTCACGACGGTCGCCGGCGGCGACTTCGTCAAGACGAGCACGGGCTTCGCGCCGTCCGGGGCCACGCACGACGACCTGCGCCTCATGCGGGCGAACACCCCGCCGTACATCGGCGTCAAGGCAGCGGGCGGCGTCCGCACCCTGGACGCGCTGCTCGCGGTCATGGACCTCGGCGTGACGCGGATCGGGGCCACGGCGACCGAGACGATCATCCTCGACTTCCGCGCCCGCAAGGCGGGGACCGCCGCCGCTGCCGCCGCCACGGCCGAGACGGGCGGCTACTGATGCGGGACGTCGGCGTGGGGATGCTCGGCGCGGGCTTCATCGGCGAGTTCCACGCGCTCGGCATGCGCTACGTCCCCGGGGCTCGGGTCGTCGCGCACTGCGACATGGACGCGACGCGACGCGCAGCGTTCGCCGCCCGCTTCGACTCCCGTCCGTACGCGTCGGTCGCGGAGGTCTGCGCGGACCCCGACGTGGACCTCGTCGTCGTCTCTCTGCCGAACCACCTCCACCGCGAGGCGGTCCTCGCCGCCGCGGCCGCCGGCAAGGCCGTCGCCTGCACGAAGCCGCTCGGCCGCACCGCGGACGAGGCGTCGGACATGCTGCGCGCGGTGACGGACGCGGGCGTCTTCCACGCGTACCTCGAGAACATCGTGTTCAACCCGGACATGATCCGGATGCGCGAGATGATCGAGGCGGGCGCGATCGGCCGCGTCACCACGTTCCGCGCGCGGGAGGGCCACAGCGGCCCGCACGCATCGCACTTCTGGGACGCGGAGCTGGCGGGCGGCGGGGCGCTCCTCGACATGGCCTCGCACGGGATCGAGTGCGCCCGCTACCTCTTCGGCAAGGACCTCGCGGCCCGCGACGCCTTCGCCTGGGGCGACACCCTCGTCCACGGCGCGAAGACCACGGGCGAGGACAACGCGATCATGGTCGTCCGGTTCGAGGACGGCCGGGCGGCCACCTGCGACGTCTCGTGGTCGTCGAAGGGTGGGCTCGAGGGTCGCTTCGAGGTCTATGGCGACGCCGGGCGGATGGTCGAGGACCTTGCCGTGGGCTCGCTGAAGGCCTTCATCGAGCGGCCCGCCGGATACCTCGTCGAGAAGGCGGACGCGGAGACCGGCTGGGTCTTCCCCGTGCCGGACGAGGTCCGCGTCCACGGCCACGACCTCATGATGGCCGACGTGGTCTCGGCCTTCCGCGACGGACGTGAGCCGCGCGAGACGTTCCGCGACGGCTACGTCGTGAACGCGATCCTCGACGCGGCGTACCGCTCCATCCGGAGCGGGCACTGGGAGGCCATCGTCCCCGACGACACCCCGCGGGCCGCCGCGTCGTGACAGCGACCTCGACGGCCGCCGGGACCTGGCTGCATGAAGCTGCCATGGTCCTCGCGCGCGTCGCCGAGTCGCAGGCCGAGGGGATCGAGACCGCCAGCCGCTGGTGCGCCGAGGCGATCGCCGCGGACGGCCTCGTCCACCTCTTCGGGACCGGGCACTCCCGCATCCCGGTCGAGGAGATGTTCCCGCGCTACGGGTCCTACCCGGGGTTCAACCCCATCGTCGAGCTGTCGATGACGTTCCACACGCAGGTCGTGGGGACGAACGGCCAGCGCCAGGCGATGTTCATCGAGCGCGTGCCGGGGCTCGCGGAGGTGATCCTGTCGAACTTCCGGTTCGGGGCGCACGACGTGATGATGATCTTCTCCGCCAGCGGCCTGACGGCCGTGCCCGTGGAGATGGCCCGGGGCGCCAGCGCACGCGGGCTACGTGTCATCGCGGTCACCTCGGTGGCACAATCGCTTTCGGCGGAGCCGGAGCCCGCTGCCGGCCAGAGGCTCCTCGAGGTGGCCGACCTCGTCCTCGACGTCTGCAGCCCCGCCGCGGACGCCATGGTCACGCTCGCCGGGCTCGACACCCCGGTGGGGCCGGGTTCCACCGTCGGAGCCGTTGCCATCGTCAATGCCATCAAAGTCCGGACCGCGGAGCTGCTCGTGAAGGAGGGAGCGATGCCCCCGGTGCTCGCTCGCGCGAGCGCGGTGGGGGCCGAGCGGTCCCGGGCGCTGTTCGACGAAGCCTACCGAGAGCACTCGCGACGACTCGCCCGTGCGATCGACCAGTCAGGAGGAGGATGACGAAGCGAGGACCGAGCGGTTTCGATACGGCAATGCTTGACCGGCGCTCCCGGGGGGAGTGGGCGATCGGCGCACAAGAGGAGACGAGTTCATGAAGCACCTGGGTAAGGCTCGAGGCCTGATCGCCATCGGCGCGATCGCGGTCCTCGTTGCCGCGTGCAGCAGCTCCGCGACGACGGCCCCGGCCACTCCGGCCCCGGCCACCGCGGCGCCTGCCACTGCGGCCCCCGTCACTGCGGCCCCCGTCACCGCGGCCCCCGTCACCGCGGCGCCCGCGACTGCGGCCCCGTCCGCGGCGGCGATGTTCACCATCGGGTACTCCAACGGCGGCGGCGTCGGCAACGGCTTCCGCGAAGAGCAGATGTGCACCGCGAAGGCAGAGGCTCTCGCGTCCGGCCAGGTCTCCGGCCTCACGATGACCAGCCGCAACACGGACGCGGCCGGCCAGCTCCAGGACATCCGCGACCTCATCGCCAAGGGCGTGAACGCGATCGTCTTCAACCCGAACGATCCGAAGGCCCTCAACCCCGCCCTCGCCGAGGCGGCCGCCGCCGGGATCAAGACCATCGCGGTCGACGCGTACGTGACCGACCCGAACACCTGGAACCTGTACAACAACCAGATCGAGTACGCGTACCTGGGCGCCAAGTGGCTGTTCGAGCAGATGGGCGGCAAGGGCAACGTCTACTACATGCGCGGGCTCGCCGGCCACCCGGCCGACACGGACCGCGACAAGGGCTTCAAGAAGGCCCTCGCCGAGTACCCGGGCATCAAGGTCCTCCCGAACGCCGACGGCGTCGCCACCGGCTGGGATCCGGCCACCGCCACCAAGCTCATCAACGACTGGATCGCCAGCGGCCAGTACGACAACACCCAGGGCATCTGGACGTCCGGCATGGACTCCATGATCGTCGACGCGATCAAGGCCTCGGGCAAGAAGTACGTGCCGATCGTCGGCGCCGACCTGGGCGCCTTCGTCAAGCAGCTCCTCGATCCGACCAACTACCCGGGCCTCAAGGGCGCCGCGGTCACGAACACCGCCGCCGTCGGCGGCGCGGGCGTCAACATGGCGCTCAAGCTCCTCAACGGCCAGACCCCCACGGCCGACCCGACCGCCAGCCAGCCCAACACCATCCTCCTGAAGCCGATCCTCGCCGAGAACGTGACGGACGCCGGCAAGGCGACGCTCACCTCCTGGCAGACGGTCCCGGGGCTCAACCCCACGTGGCCGCTCGGCATCCAGATCCCGGACTGGACCACCTTCACCCCTGCACAGGCCGTCGCCTGCAAGGGCCCCGGCGAGTAGACCTCACCCGCGCGTGACCAACGCGGGGGATGCCGGCTCGCCGGCATCCCCCGCGCCCCCTCTCCACCGACAGGACCGATGACCTCAATCGCCAGCACCGCCACCGGCCTCCTGCTCGAGGCATCGGGCATCTCGAAGACGTACGGCGCCGTGGTCGCGCTCAAGGACGCATCCCTGGCAGTCCGCCCCGGCGAGGTCCACGCCCTCATGGGCGCCAACGGCGCCGGCAAGAGCACCCTCGTCAAGATCCTGACCGGCGCCGTCCGGCCCGATGGCGGCACCATCGCCGTCCGCGGCCGCGAGCGCACGGTCCACTCTCCCGCGGAGGCCCGCCACGGCGGCCTGGTCTCGGTCTACCAGGAGCCGGCGCTCATCCCGGACCTGGACATCCGCTCCAACCTCCGCCTCACCGAGACGCCGATCGAGCCGTTCCGCCACTGGCTGGCCCAGCTCGGTCTCGAGGGCCTCGACCTGTCGAGCATGGCGCGGCACGTGCCGCTGGCCTCGCTCCGGATCGTGGACCTCGCCCGTGCCCTGGCCAGCGAGCCGGACGTGCTCATGCTCGACGAGATGACCGCCGCGCTCCCCGCGAACCTCACGGAGCGGGTCCTGGAGGTCGTCGGCCGGCGCCGCGGCGGCGACAGCTCCGTCATCTTCATCTCGCATCGCCTGATCGAGATCGCCGCGGTCTGCGACCGCGCGACCGTGCTCCGCGAGGGCGAGACGGTCGGCGTCGTGGACGTGACCGAGGGCTCCGAGCAGCAGATCGTCGAGCACATGCTCGGCGAGGCCGCGTCGGGGATCGCGGCACGGACCGGTGCCGCCGGGGCCGCGCGCGCGCGCGTGGCCGACGTGAAGCCCCGGGTCGCGGCGCGCTCGCTCGCGTCCGGCGCCAGGCTCCACGACGCGAGCTTCGAGCTGTTCGCGGGCGAGGTCCTTGGCGTCGTGGCCCTCGAGGGCCAGGGACAGGACGAGCTCTTCGACGTGCTCGCCGGGTCCGAGCGCCCGAGCGGCGGCGAGCTGCTCGTGGATGGGAATGCCGCGTCGTTCCGCCACCCGGCAGACGCGATCCGGGCCGGCCTCGTGTACATCGCGGCAGACCGCGCCGAGGCGCTCCTCATGCAGCGCTCCGTGCGTGAGAACATCGCGCTGCCCTTCATCACGCGGCTCCGCGCGTGGGGGCTGATCGACGCCGGCGAGGAGAACCGCAAAGTCGACACGGCGATCGCCACGCTGCAGATCGACACGCGCGCGCACGGCGAGGTCCGGCGGCTCTCCGGCGGCAACCAGCAGAAGGTGACGATCGCGCGCTGGGTGGCCGGCGGCGTCAAGACCATGCTCTGCTTCGATCCCACGCGCGGGATCGACATCAGGACGAAGAGCCAGATCTACGTGCTGCTCCGTGATCTCGCGGAGGCGGGTGCCGCCGTCCTGCTGTACACGTCGGAGCTGAAGGAGGTCCAGCTCGTCTGCGACCGCGCGATCGTCATCTTCGGCGGCCGCGTGGTCGCCGAGATCGCGGCGGCCGACGCCGACGAGCCCACCCTCCTGCGGGCGGCCTACAACCTCCGCGCCGACGTCGAGATGCCGGAGGTCGTCGCCGCCGAGGCCGTCGCGACCGGGACGGCGGCGGATGCGGCCGTGGCCGCGTCGATCGCGGCTGCGGCCACATCCGCGGTCGGCGGCCCGTCATCCGCCTCGGCGCCGCCCGCGGGCGGCGATGCGCCGGAGGACGCCCCATGAGCGCGACCGCCGCCCCCGTGGGCGCCGTCCGCGCCCGCCCCGCCGACGCGCTGGCCTCCTGGCTGCGCCGCAACTCCTGGATGCTCGGCCTGGTCGTGCTCCTCGCCGCGCTCCTTGTCTTCACGAAGTTCATCCAGCCCAGGTACGGCGTGACCGGCGTCCAGGGCCTGGCGATCTCGGTCCTCCCGCTGGCCCTCGCGGCCGTCGCGCAGGCGATCGTGGTCATGTCGGGCGGGATCGACCTCTCGATCGGTTCGATCATGGCGCTCGTCAACGTCGTCGGCGCCGTCCTCATGGCCAACCAGTCCGAGCAGTTCGGCGTCGTCGCCGTCCTCGCCTGCCTCGTGCTGGGCCTGGTGCTCGGAGCCATCAACGGCAGCCTCATCGTCTTCACCCGCGTCCCGGATATCGTCGTCACGCTCGCCATGTCGTTCGTGTGGGCCGGCTGCGCCCTCCTCGTGATCGCGACGCCCGGTGGCGGCTCGGCGAAATGGCTCATGGAGCTCGTGTCCGGGTCGTTCGGCAGCGAGTGGGTCCCGAAGGCGGCCGTCGCCCTCATCCTCGTCGTCGCGGTCGTCTGGCTCCCGGTCCGCCGGACGCGCTTCGGCCTCTCGCTCTACGCGATCGGGAGCAACCGGCTTGCGGCCTTCCGCAGCGGGGTCGCGGTCGGGCGGACGCGGATCCTCGCGTACATGCTCATGGGCTTCTTCGCCGCCCTCGCCGGCCTGTCCGTCACGGCGAGCACCGGGATCGGGACCCCGGTCCCGGGGCCCTACACCCTCATGAGCGTCGCGGCCGTCGTCCTCGGCGGGGTGAGCCTCGCGGGCGGCCGGGGAGGCGTCTTCGGCCCCATCGTCGCGGTCGTCATCCTCCAGATCATCCGGACGGACATGACGTTCCTCTCGATCGACTCGAACCTGGCCACGGTCTTCCAGGGCGTCATCCTCATCGGAGTCGTCATGATCGGCAGCCTCATCCAGATCCGGCGAGGCCGGGCATGAGCGGGATCGCGACGACCGGCCCCTCGCGGAACCGCTGGCTCACCGCCGCCGCGTGGCGGAGCCTGTTCCGCGACCGGCCGATGATCCCGCTGCTCGCGCTGCTCCTCGTCCTGGTCATCGTGAGCGACATCGTGCGGCCGGGCGTCGTCGGGACCGAGTGGGTCGGGATCATGCTCCGCGCCGCCGTGCCCCTCGCGATCCTCGCTGCGTGCCAGACGCTCACCATGCTCACCGGGGGCATCGACCTCTCGGTCGGCGCCGTCGCCTCGATGGCCGGGTTCGTCGTCATCTCGCTCGTCCTGAGCATCGGGCTCCCGGCGGCGATCGTCGTCGCCCTCATCTGCGCCCTGATCGCCGGGCTCGTCAACGGGATCGGCGTCGGCGTCTTCAAGGTCCACCCGCTGATCATGACCCTGGGCATGAGCCTGGTCGTCCTCGGGGCGGCGAACTTCTGGCAGATCCAGACCGTCCAGACCTCGTCTGGCGTGCCCCCGGCGATCCGCACGTTGGGATCCGACGTGTTCGCGGAGGTCCTCCCGTACAGCCTCATCGTCTTCATCCCCCTCGCGATCGTCATCCTCGTCGGCCTGCGGCGCACCGGCTACGGCCGGCTCCTCTACGCGGTCGGGGACAACCCTGTCGCGGCGCGCCTGTCCGGCGCCCGGTCGTGGCAGGTCCTCGTCGTCCTCTACATCATCTCGGCGCTCCTCGCCGCGATCGCCGGGTTCCTGTACGCCGGCTACACGAACGTCGCGAGCGTCTCGCTCGTCGACTCGGCGGTCCTGCCGTCCGTGGCAGCCGCCGTCATCGGCGGGACATCGATCATGGGCGGAAGGGGCGGCTTCGGCGGGACGATCGTCGGGGTGCTGATCCTCACGGTCATCTCCTCGCTGCTCACCTCGCTCGGCTACCCGGAGGCCGTCCGCCAGGTCCTGTTCGGCGCGATCATCGTCGCCGTCGCGGCCGCGTACACCCGCGTGACGGACCAGACCTGAGCGTGCGCGGGTGACGATGGACGACGTGACGGGCCCCGCCGCGCCGAGGGTCCGCCATCTCGGCCTGGACCTCGGCGGCACGAACCTCAAGTGGTCCGTCCTCGAGCACGCCGATGGCGCCTGGGCGATGGTCGCGCGTGACCGGGTGCCCACGCGCATCGACGCGGACCGTGACGCCGTGCCGGACGCCATCGTCGCGCAGCTCGGCGAGCTGGCGGCGACGGCGATCGCCGGCTGCGGGCCGGTCGCGAGCATCGGGATCGGCGTCCCGGGCCTGTACGATCCCGCGACCGGCGCGACGCGCTTCCTCCCGAACGTCCCGGGGCCATGGGCGGGCCGCCCGGTCGCAGCGCCCGTCTCCGCGGCCACGGGCGTCCCGGCCTTCCTCGTCAACGACGCCCGCGCCTTCGGCCTTGCCGAGCTCCGGCTCGGGTCGGCGCGAGGCGCCTCGTCGATGATCGGGCTCACGCTCGGGACGGGTGTCGGCGGGGTGATCGTCGTCGACGACCACGTCGTGATTGGCCACGACGGCACGGCCGGCGAGATCGGCCACCAGACGATCGACCCGGACGGGCCGTGGTGCGGCTGCGGGAACCGCGGATGCGTCGAGGCGTACGCCCGGGCCGACCAGGTCGCGGCCGCCTGCGGGACGGCCACCGCCGAGGAGGCCGTCAACGCCGCCCAGGCGGGCGACGCGCGAGCGCTCCGAGGGCTCGCCGACGTGGGCCGCTACCTCGGCATCGGGATCGCGAACATGATCAACGCGATCTCGCCGGACGTGATCGTGCTCGGTGGTGGCGTCGCGGCGGCCGGCGAGCTGCTCTTCGCGCCGATCCGCGCCGAGATCGCACGGCGCGCCACGATGACCTCGCTCGACGCGGTGACGATCGTGCCGGCCGAGCTCGGGATCTGGGCGGGCGCGTACGGCGCGGCGGTCCACGGGGCCGAGCGGCTCGCCGCGACGACGACCGGCCGGTGAGCAGCGACGCCCCGGGCCGCGACGGCGACCAGGACGGCGGCGACGCCCCGGGCCGCGACGATGAGCCTCCGGCGGACCGTGCCCCGCGGATCCGCCCGGTCCTCGACCCCGGGTTCACCCCCGCCTTCCTCGCGCGGCGCGCGATGGCCCGGCGGGTCCGTCGGTCGGGCGTCGGCGTTCCCGTCGCCCTCGCCGTGGAGCAGCCCGACGGGTCGGCCTCGCTGCGGGAGACGATCGTCTTCCCCCAGGGTCACCCGGGATCTGCCGCGTCGTACCGCGACTGCGAGCGGCTCCTCAAGTTCATGCTGTGGGCGCGGGGCGGCCACCGCGTCCACGTCGACGGTCCCGCCGCGCTCCTCGAGGCGCTCGTCCGTCACTACGCGGAGACGCCGACGGGGATGTTCGACGCCCGGCTCGAGGACGAGTTCTACGGCCGCGGGTTCGCGGTCGTCCGGACGCCCCGGTCGGCGTTCCCGACCGCGCCGGAGGCGAGGGCCTCGGCCGGCGGCCATCGGGACGGCTGCCGGATCGGCTTCGACCTCGGGGCCAGCGACCGGAAGGTCGCGGCGGTCATCGATGGCGAGGTCGTCTTCAGCGAGGAGGTCGCGTGGGACCCGGCGCGCCACGCCGACCCGCAGTGGCACGTCGACGAGATCATGGCGTCGCTCCGGGCGGCGGCGGCCCACCTCCCGCGCGTCGACGCGATCGGCGGGAGCGCGGCCGGCGTCTACGTGGGGGACGAGGTCCGCGCCGCGTCGCTCTTCCGATCGGTCCCGCGCGACCTGTTCGAGACACGGGTCCGCGGGATGTTCGCCGAGATCCGCCACGCCTGGGGCGACGTCCCGCTCGTCGTCGCGAACGATGGCGACGTCACCGCCCTCGCCGGATCGCTCCAGGCCGGCGCGGGCGCGCTCCTCGGGATCGCGATGGGCTCGAGCGAGGCCGCCGGGTACGTGACCCGCGAGGGGCACCTCACATCCTGGCTCAACGAGCTCGCGTTCGCCCCGGTGGACCATGCGCCCGACGCTCCGGTCGACGAATGGTCGGGCGACCGGGGCTGTGGCGCCCTGTACTTCTCGCAGCAGGCGACGGGCCGGCTCCTCGGTCCGGCCGGGCTCGCGGGCGATGCGCCCGAGGCCCTCCCGGAGCGGCTGGTGTTCCTCCAGGAGCGGATGGCCGACGACGATCCGCGGGCGGCCGACGTCTACCGGACGATCGGGACCTACCTCGGCTACGGGATCCTCCATTACGCCGACTTCTACGAGATCGAGCACATCCTCCTCCTCGGCCGCGTGATGACCGGCCGGGGCGGCGACCTCGTCAGCGACGGCGCGCGGGAGGTGCTCCGCGCGGAAGAGCCGGCGACCGCGGAGCGGATCACGTTCCACACGGCGTCCGAACGCGACAAGCGGCACGGGCAGGCCGTCGCGGCGGCGGGGCTTCCAGGGATCCCGGCGTGAGCGGTGCATCGGCGCCGGGCACCCGACGAAAGGAGCGACCTCGATGATCGTGCGCGGAAGGCTGGTTCTCGACGACGCCATCGTCCCCGGGCGGCTGCACATCGAGGACGGCGTGATCGCGGCCGTTGACACGGACGTCGCCGAGATCGGCGGGCCGCTCGTGACACCCGGGTTCGTCGACGTCCACGTCCACGGCTGGGGCGGCCACGACGCGATGGGGACCCGGGCCGACCTCGACGGGATGGCGCGCGCGCTCCTCCGCCGCGGCGTGACCTCGTTCCTCCCGACGGCGGTCACCGCCGGCCTCGGGACGCTCCGCGACTTCGCCGACCGGGTGCGCGCGTGGATGCCGGAGGCCCCGGTGGACGGGGCCGAGCCTCTCGGGTTCTCGCTCGAGGGCCCGTTCATCTCCCCGGACCGCAAGGGCGCGCAGAACCCCGACTTCATCGTCACGCCGGCCTCGGTGGACCGTGTTGAGCTGGCACCGCTCCTGGCGGGCCTGCGGACGACGACGATCGCGCCCGAGCTGGACGGCGCGCTCGACCTGATCGCCTGGCTCGCGGAGAGCGATGTGGCGGTCGCGCTCGGGCACTCGGTGGCCACGGTCGAGCAGGGACGGGCTGGGTACTCCGCCGGCGCGCGGTCCACCACGCACGTGTTCAACGCGATGACCGGCGTGGACCATCGCACCCCGGGGCTCGCGGTGGCGGCGCTGACCGAGGACGATGCATACGTGGAGCTCGTCGCGGACGGCCACCACGTCCATCCGGCTCTATGGCCGATCATCGTCCGCACCAAGCCGGCCGATCGGCTCGTGCTCGTGAGCGACGCGATGTACCTCGCGGGGACCGGGGACGGCGACGGGAGCCTCGGCGGGCTCGCGGTCGAGGTGCGCGGCGACCGGGCGACCCTGGCGGGGACGCAGACGCTCGCCGGGAGCGTGACCGCGCTCGACCTGGAGGTCCGGAACCTCTTCCTGGCGGGCCTCCCGCTGCCGGCGGCCGTCGCGGCGGCGACGCGGAACCCGCTCGCGCTCATCGGCGTGACGGACCGTGGCCGCCTGGCAGTGGGTCAGCGCGCGGACCTCGTCGAGCTCGACAACGACCTCCGGGTCGTGCGCGTCGCGCGCGACGGGGCATGGCGCATCCCGGGCTGAGGTTGGAACGAGCCGGCGTCAGTCGACGCCGGCTCGTTCGCGGGCTCGGGCGGCCGGGGGGGCATCCGGCCGCCTTCGCGTCTACCGGGAGGCCGAGGCCATGAGCTCCTTCATGCGCTCGGCGGTGTACGAAGGCCCCTCGTCACGGGTGAGCTGGGCGAGGACGTCCATCGGCAGGTCGTCGAGGATCGCGCCGTTCGGGTTGAACAGCAGGTTCTCGTCCACGGCCAGCCCGAACGCCGAGCCCTCCTTCACCGCGTGGTACAGGTTCCTGGGTCGCAGCGAGTCGCCCACGTTGAGCACGCGCACGCCGGCCGCGCGCAGCTCCTCGAAGAGGGCCGCGTCCGGCCGCGTGTGGCACGTCACGACGTCGTCGACCTCGAGCGTCGTCCGCTCGAAGTCCGCGCCCTGCAGGACGACCTCCCCGGCCCGGATCTCGGCCACCGTCGTGCTCGTGATGACCGTGACCGGGTGCCGGTACGGCCGCGAGTGGAGGACCTCGGCGTCGCCCTGCGCGAAGCGCTTGCGCAGGACGTACATGTGGATGACCTCGCAGTCCGCGGCGAACTCGCGGTTCTCGGTCACGATCGTGACCTGCTTCCCGATGTCCGCCAGGAACGCGGCGGTGTCCGTCGCCGCGTAGCTGTCGCCCCAGAGCAGCACGCGGGCGCCGAGCTTGCGCATCTTCCGGCCGCCCGGATGGCACTCGCACGCTACCTTGGGGCAGGCCATCGCCTCCTCGAAGGGCACGACGCGCGAGGCGTCCCCGGCGACCTCGGGCACGAACGACCAGGCCCCGGTCGCGTTGAGGACGAGGTCGAACCCGCGCAGCTCGTCGACGGTGGGCGCGTGGTTCAGGCGGATGTCCACGTCCAGGTCGAGCAGCTGGTCCCGGATCCAGTCCAGGTACCAGCGCATCTTCTCCTTGCCGGGGACCAGGCAGACGTAGAGCATGGCGCCGCCGAGCTCGGCGTCCTTCTCGAACAGGGTCACGCGGTGGCCGCGTTCCGTGGCGATGCGGGCCGCCTCCATGCCGGCGGGGCCGCCGCCGACGACCGCCACGTTCACGGGCTTCGTCGTCCGCCGCATGTCCGCGTACGCGCGGTTGCCGCACGCCGCGTTGATGGAGCAGGCGATCTCGTGCTTGGCCATGAGCGACTCCTGCCAGCAGCCGCCGAGGCAGGAGATGCAGCGCCGGATGGACTTCACCTTGCCGTACTGCGCCTTCACCGGCCAGTACGGGTCTGCCAGGAGCTGTCGGGCCAGCCCCACGAGGTCGGTCTTCCCTTCCGCGATGATCTGCTCGCAGTACTCGGGATCGCGGAGCGAGTGGCTCGTGATGACCGGGATGCGGATCGCCTGCTTCACGGCCTCGGCCGCGTACGTCGCCCAGCCCTGGGGGTACTGCATGGGGTCGAACCCGGCGCCCGGGCTCTCCTGCATCCCCATCGAGAGGTCGACGGCCGCGCATCCGGCCCGCTCGAGCACGCGCGCGATCTCGACGCCCTCCTCGGCCCCGCGGCCGCCGGCGTACCACTCGTCGAACGAGTACCGGACGAGGACCGGGAAGCTCCTGCCGCACTTCTTCTGGATCGAGCCGACGACGGCGAGCGGGAACCGCATCCGGTTCTCGAAGCTGCCGCCGAACCGGTCCGTCCGCATGTTGAGGAACGGGCTCATGAACTCCGACAGGAGGTACCCGTGCGCGGCGTGCAGCTCCACGGCGTCGAAGCCGGCCTGCTTCACCCGCCAGGCGGCCTCGCTGAAGAGGTCGACGAGCTCGAGGATCTCGGCGATCGATGCCTCCCGGATCTCCTTGCCCTTCTCCTCCGCGTTCTCGTAGACGATCTCGTGGCCCGCCGACCAGGGCAGCTTGAGGACGCGGTCCGTGGCGCCCAGGGTGTTGTAGCGCGGGATCGCGCACTGGCGTCCCGGGTGCTGGAGCTGGACGGCGCACTTCGCGCCGTAGCGGTGCATGCTCTCGGCGAGGCGCGCGAGGCCCGGGACGTAGTTGTCGCCGTCCGCGACGAGGCACGTCACCGTCGGGCGCCCCGTCTTCATGTCCGGTGTGGTCGCCCCAACGATGACGAAGCCGGTTCCACCGCGCGCGATGTCGCCGTGATGCGCGATGTCCCGCTCGCTCACCTCGCCGTCGGCGTGCGACGAGCTGATGTCCGTCGGCACGTGGACGATGCGGTTGGGAAGCTCGATGTTGCCGAGCTGGAGCGGGCTGAACAGGTGCGGGAACGGCATGGCCGGATCTCTCCTGGTGACGAGGGCGGATCTCGAGACGTCGATCCTGCCCGGGCGGGCGCGTCCGGGCAATGCCAGACCGGGTCGATGAAATGGCAGAACCGGCTGCCCGACCCGACCGCCGTGCGCCATTCGTTCCACATGGCCCTGTCCGATCCGGCTGGCGGGCCGCACCGTGCACGGATGGCCGTCTACGTCTGGCAGCAGGACCTGGAGCCCGACTTCCCCCTCGCGGTCATCGAGTACGCGAGCCGTGGCGATGCCGATCGCATGCACTGGCACGACCACCTCGAGATCGCCGTCGTCCTCGAGGGACGCGGTGCCTTCCTGTTCGGCCGCAGGGCGCTGGCGGCGGAGGTCGGCGACATCTTCTTCATCGACAACTCGCAGCCGCACGTGGCGCTCGCGGACCCGGGGATGTCGCTGCGGCTGCTGCTCGTGCTCTTCCGGCCGGAGCTCATCTCCGGTCCGGGCTGCCGCGAGCTCGACCTGGGGTACCTCGCGCCGTTCCGCGTCGACGAGAGGACGGCGTCGCCGCGGATCCGCGGCTCGTCGGCGCTCGCCGCGGAGGTCGCTCCCGTCCTCCACGAGCTCCAGGCCATCTGGGAGCGGCACGACCCCGCCGAGCGCCACCTGGCCGACGCGACGCTCCGCCTCGCGCTGGCGCTCGTCAACCGGAGCCGCGGCGCAGGAGGCGCGGCGGGATCGGCCCGGGCGGCGGCCGATCGGCGCGAGCAGATCAGGCCCGTGCTCGCGTACGTGGATCACCACCGGGCCGAGAGCATCACGCTCGACGACGTCGCGGGGATCGTCCACGTGAGCCCGTCCCGGGTCCGGCACGTCTTCAAGGACGTCACGGGCGTGAGCTTCAAGGAGTACGTCACGCAGGTCCGGGTCTCGGAGGCGAAGCGCCTCCTGCTCGGAACGGAGCTCTCCGTGGCCGAGATCGCGTCGGCGGTGAGCTACACCAACCTGCACCAGTTCTACAAGGTCTTCTACCGCTCCTGCGCGATGTCGCCGGGGGAGTACCGTCGGTACTACACGCCGACCGGCGGCGAGGCCGTTCCCGCTGGGGCTCCCGGCGGGCCGATCGGAGAGGGCTGATGGACGTCAGGGTGCGCGAGGCGGTGCACGGCGACTGGGTGGAGGCCGGGCGCATCTGCTACGAGGCGTTCGCGACGCTCGCGGATCGTCACGGCTTCCCGCACGACTTCCCGACGGTCGCGGCGGCGTCCGAGCCGATCCGCTGGCTCATCGACCACCCGCGGATCCACGCCGTGGTCGCCGAGTCGGACGGGCGGATCATCGGCAGCAACTTCCTCGACGAGCGCGGCACGATCTCGGCGATCGGCCCCATCAGCGTCGACCCCGCGGCGCAGGACATGCGTGCGGGCCGCATGCTCATGGAGGCGGTCCTCGAGCGCGCGCGCCAGCAGCGCGCCCCCGGCGTCCGGCTGTTGCAGATCGCCTACCACAACCGCTCTCTCGGCCTCTACGCCAGGCTCGGGATGGATGTCCGGGGATCGTTCGCCGCGATGCACGGTGAGCCCATCCGCCGGGCGATGCCGGGCTATGCGGTCCGGCCTGCCGTGACGGCGGACCAGGCCGTGTGCGACGCGCTGTGCACCCGTGTCCACGGCCACAGCCGGTCCGGCGAGCTGCGCGAGGCGATCGAGAGCGGCGATGCGCGGGTCGTGGAGCGGCTGGGCCGCATCACCGGCTACACGACGAGGATCGGCTACTTCGCGCACTCCGTCGCCGAGACGAACGACGACCTGCGGGCGCTCATCTGCGCGTCGGACGACTACGGGACGCCGGGGTTCCTCGTCCCACTGGCCAACGGCGACCTTTTCCGGTGGTGTCTCGCCAACGGGCTGCGCGTCTTCTTCGTCACGAACATGATGACGATCGGCCTCTATCAGCAGCCCGAAGGCGCGTACCTGCCTTCGGTCGGCTACTGACCCCCGGCGCCGCACCCGTGGAGCACGTGCCCGTGGTCCCGCGCGCGTCGCGCGATCGTGTCCGCGCGACGATCTCGCATCGCGAGCCGGATCGGATCCCGTTCGACCTCGGCGGGACCCGCGTCACCGGGATCCACGTCCGCGCATACGCGCGCCTGCGGGACGCGCTCGGCCTGGAGCCACGCGAGCCGCGCGTGGTGGACATCACCCAGCAGCTCGCGGACGTGGAGCTCGACGTCCTCGATGCTCTCGGAGCCGACGTCCGCTACGTGGCACCCCGCGGCGCCTCGACCTACCACCGGGTGTTCCACGAGGACGCGGCGTACCGGACGTTCGTGGACGAGTGGGGCGTGGGACGGCGGATGCCGCTCGAGTCGGGTCTCTACTACGACAGCTTCGCGCCACCGCTCGGCGGCACCATCGACCTCGCGGCGGTGGACGCGTACGCCTGGCCGGACGCGGCCGATCCTGCGAGGTTCGCCGGGATGGGCGAGGAGGCGCGCCGATACGTCGAGGAGGAGGGCCGGGCCGTCCAGGTCGGGTCGATCTCCGGCGGCCTCACCGAAGGGCTGTTCAAGCTCCGCGGGTTCGAGGACGGGTACATGGACCTCGCCGCAGATCCCTCCCTCGCGCGCCGGATCATGGAGCGGATCCTCGAGGTGAAGCTCGCCTACTGGTCCCGGGTGCTGCCCCTCGTCGACGGTAGCGTGGACGTGGTGGGCGAGGCCGATGACCTCGGCGGCCAGGACCGGACGCTCTTCGCGCCGGCGACCTACCGCGAGCTCGTGAAGCCCCTCCATCGCGAGCTGTTCGCCTACCTTCACGCGCACACGGACGCGAAGGTGTTCTTCCACACGTGCGGTGCCGTGCGGGAGCTGATCCCGGACCTCATCGAGATCGGCGTGGACATCCTCAACCCGGTCCAGGTCTCGGCTGCGGGCATGGACACCGCGGAGCTCAAGCGCGAGTTCGGGCGCGACATCGTCTTCTGGGGAGGCGGCGTCGACACGCAGCGCGTGCTCGGCTCGGGCAGCCCGTCCGAGGTCCGGGCCGAGGTGGGCCGGCGGGCCCGCGACCTCGCCCCCGGCGGCGGTTTCGTCTTCGCCGCGGTCCACAACATCCAGCCGAACGTCCCCGCCGCGAACATCCTCGCGATGCGCGCGGCGCTGCGGTAGGCGGAAGCGGACCAGTCACGGAAGCGGACCGCGCGTCAGGCGGGCCGCGCGTCAGGGTCGGGCAGGGAGATGTCGCGGATGGCGGCCTGGAGGTCGTGGTAGGACCTGATGAACGCGCGCAGGGTGCGCGCCGACGCCCCGAAGCCCTCGAATTCGTCCGGCGTCATCCCGGCGGGCTCGTAGGCGCGGCGGAAGTCCGGGATCCGCTCCAGGAGGTCGTCGAGGAAGGCGGGGTCCACCGGGATGTCCATCCGCGGCTCCGGCGCGATGCCGCTCGCGTTGAAGCGGACCTGCCACGCGTAGGGGAGCGTCATCGAGACCTCGCCCCCGACGAGCTCGGTCCAGTGGAGGCGATGGCGATACGCGGCCGCGAGCAGCCGGGACCGATAGCCGCGCTCGCGGAAGATCCCGTAGGCGCGCTTGAAGGCCGCGATGCCCGCCCAGTTCGTCGCGTCGGGATCGACGGCGAGGCCATCACGCTCGACGAGGACCTTCATCCAGTCGTCGAGCCGTCCGACCATGATCGTGACGATCGGCGTCATCGACGAGACGTCCTCGCCGGCCGCGGCGCGACGGCCCAGGCCCCGCTCCACCGCCTCGGCCGCGGCGAGCGCCTGGGGGACGGTGAAGCTCACCGTCGCGTTGATGTTCACGCCGCGGAAGGTCGCTTCCTCGATCGCGGCGATGCCCGCCGCGGTCGCCGGGAACTTCACCTGCATGTTCGGGGCGAGGCCCGCGAAGCGGACGCCCTGCTCCACCATCCGGGCGGGGTCGCGATGGTTCGCCGGGTTCGTCTGGAGCGAGAGGCGGCCGCGCCGCCCGCCGTTCGCCACGAAGACCGGCTCGAGCACGGCGGCCCCTCGGACCGCCATCTCCTCGATGATCGCCCAGGTGAGCTCCACCTCGGTCCATGTCGGGTTCTCCGCCGCGAGGTCGCGGACACGCGGGACCCAGTGGGCTCGCTCGCTCTTCATGACATCGAGGACGATGCTCGGGTTCGACGTCGCGCCCGTCGCGCCGCGCGCGACCGCGTACGCCAGCTCGTCCACCGCGCACGAATCGTTCCAGTAGCCGGTGGGCGTCTCGCGCGTCATCCGGAGCAGGGGACTGATCGGATCGGTGGTGCTCACGCGTCTCGCCTCATGTTCCATTGTGTCCCGGGACATCCGGGGATCGCCGCTCGCCGGCCACCCATGCGTCGACGATAGCCGGGAGGTCGGTGTCGAACAGGCGGATCTCCTCGGACGTGACCGGCGCATCGGCCATCGCGCGCGGCTCGGCCGGCTCCGCGAGGAAGACCGCCTCGCGGAGCTCCTGCCCCATCCCGAGGCGCGCCAGCGTGACGTGCTGGCCACGCCACGTATCGAGGTTGAGCGCGCGTCCGGCGTGGCTCCACGTGGGCCGCTCCACCGGCGTGTGACCGAACACGACCTGGCCCAGGCCGGCCTTCCGGTACGACGTCCACGCGGCGGCCGACGGGAAGGGGTCGGGCGAAGCGAAGAACGCGTCGCGGATCCACAGCCGGTCGACGCTGCGCTCGAACCGGTCGAGCTCACAGAAGGGGACCGGACCCCCGTGGACGAACAGGACGTCCCGCCAGCGCGCGTACGGCGCGAAGGTCCACAGCGTGGGCAGGAGGTCGGGAGCCAGCTCGTCCACCCGGGCGGCGATCGCGGCGGGCGACCGGCCCTCCCACTCGTCGGGCCGCATCCCGACGGACAGGAGCGTCGCCCCGCCGCCGAACGTCATGAGCGCCCGGAAGATCCGCGCGTCGCCGCCGAGACCGCCGAGGACCTGGGCCTCGTGGTTGCCCCACAGGAGTGCCACGCACCCGCCGGCGAGGGTCGCCTGCGCGCGAAGCGACGCCAGCCGACGGACGAGCCCCACGGTGTCGGGCCCCCGATCGACCACGTCGCCGGTCACGACGAGCGCCGTCGCAGGCGGCGCCGTCCAGCGGTCCGCGCCGTCTGTCAGGCCCGCGGCATGGAGGAGCCGGTCGGCAGCGCGCAGCTGCCCGTGCCAGTCGGTTGCGGACCAGACCGTGAACCCGTCCGGGATCTGGATCGGCGGGACGTAGAGTGCGGCCATGGCGGTCCTGTCAGTCAGCGGCGTGGCCGCGGGGGACGGTCGGTGGCGGCCGGGACGGCGTCGAAGTGGAAGGATACGACCCGGAACACTCGGGCCGCCCGAACGACGCCGCCCCGCCGCGCCGCCATCAGCGCGCGATGGCGAGCTTCTTGAACTCCTGGACCTGGCCGCGGATGGCGCGCTCGGTGGGGAGCCGCTCGATGCTCGACGCGCCGAAGAAGCCGTTCACGCCGGGCATCCGCAGGAGCGCCTTGCCGACCTGTTCGGGCTCGTCGAACGGACCGCCGTGGCAGATGACGATCATGTCCTTGCGGACCCTGCGGCCCGCCTCGGCGATCGCCATCACCTTGTCGATCGCCTGGTCGAGGGTGAACGCGACGCCTGCGCCGATGGAGCCCGCGGTCGTCAGTCCGACGTGGGCCACCAGCTGGTCCGCACCGGCCCTGGCCATCTCGGTCGCCTGGTCGGGGTCGAAGACGTACGGCGAGCAGAACATGTCGAGCTCGGAGGCGATGTGGATCGCCTCGATCTCCCTGTCGTAGCCCATCCCGGTGGCTTCGATGTTCTTCCGGAAGTCGCCGTCGATGAGGCCGACGGTGGGGAAGTTCTGGACCCCGTCGAACCCCATCTCCTTGAGCTGGCGGAGGAAGACCCGCATGAGGCGGAACGGGTCGGTCCCGTTGATGCCGGCGAGGACCGGCGTGTCCTTCACGACGGGCAGCACCTCGGAGGCCATCTCGACGACGATCCCGTTGGCGTCGCCGTAGGCCAGGAGCCCGGCGAGCGAGCCGCGGCCCGCCATCCGATAGCGCCCGGAGTTGTAGATGATCATCAGGTCGGCCCCGCCGGCCTCCGCCATCTTGGCCGAGATGCCGGTGCCGGCGCCGCAACCGACGATCGGGACGCCTGCCTCGATCTGGGCGCGGAGCCGCCGGGTGACCTCGGCGCGCGGGATGAACGGCATGGCTCGATCTCCTTCGTCTGTGACAGGACGGTGGATCAGCGCGCGGTCAGCATCGCCAGAAGGCGATCGGTCATCGCGTCGGCGAACGCCGGGTCGTTGACGTGCATGTCGAGCTCCACGAGCTCGACCCTGGCCGGATCGACGGTCGTCCGGATGGCGTCGAACAGGGCGGCGTCCGCTTCGGGCGACCAGAACGGCATCCCTTCGGCGTCGATCATGCTCACGCCCCGCAGCGGCAGGAAGAGCACGGTGGGGCCGGTCGAGGCGTTGAGCTTCGTCGCGACGATGCGCCCGAGCTCGGCGTTCTCCGCGGGTGTCGTGCGCATCAGGGTGACCTGGGGGTTGTGCCTGTAGAGCTCGCGGTCCGCGAACTTCACCGGGACCGTGTCGATCGCACCGAAGTTCGCCATGTCGAGCGCGCCGACCGACACGACCTGCGGGATGCCCGCCCGGGCCGCCGCATCGAGGCGATCCGGCCCGGCGGACAGGACGCCCCCGATGAGCTCGTCGCACCACTCCGTCGTCGTGACGTCCGCGACGCCGGCGATGAAGCCGTCGGCGATGAGGGCCTCCATCGCGCGACCGCCGCTGCCCACAGCATGGAAGACGAGGACCTCGTAGCCGGCCGCCTCGAGCGTCTCGCGGACGCGGGTGACGCACGGCGTCGTGACGCCGAACATCGTGGCGGCCAGGAGCGGGTGGTCCTCGGCCGGCGGGATCTCCTGCTCGACCATCCCGCACACCGCGCCCGCCGCGTTCGCAAGGATCCGCCGGGAGAGGCGGTTGAGCCCGGCGACGTCGACGACGGAGTACATCATCGTGATGTCCTTCACGTCCACGTACGCGGAGACGTCGCCCGAGGCCATGGTCGACACCATGACCTTCGGCATGCCGACCGGCAGCACCTTCATCGCGGACGTGGCGATCGCGGTGCCGCCGGAGCCCCCTAGGCTGATCACGCCGTCGAACCTGCCCTCGGCGAGCAGCTCGATGGCCACGACGCGGACGCCCGCGCACATGACCTCGAGGGCGGTGGCGCGGTCGTGGGCCGCGCGGAGCGCCTCGATCGAGCTCCCGCCCGCCGTCGCGACCCGAGCGGCGCCGACGTCCGGGGTCAGCCGCGGCTCATCGACGCCGGCATCGAGCAGGATCGTGGCGTGGCCGCGCGCCGCGATCAGGTCGCGGATGTAGGCGAACTCGACCGCCTTCGTGTCGAGCGTCCCGATGATGAGGATCGTACCGGCCATGTGTGCTTCCTCGGCGTGCGATGGATGGCGATGCGGGGCCTGCGACGCGGGGTAGGCGCCGACTGGTTGTCCCGGAGGTCGGGGCGCGGTGGTGACCAGCCGGTCAGATGACGGCCACGGGATCGACCATCGAGCCGGTCGCCCCGCGGATCTTCACGGGGAGGGCCACGAACAGGAACTCGTAGGCGCGCTCGCGGGCGAGCTCCTCCATGTCGAGGCTCTCCATGACGTAGACGCCGTTCTCGATGAGGAGGGCGGCATGCACGGGCTGCGGGTTGCCCTCCGGACCGGGATCCGGCGCGGGTTGGACCTCGTAGGTCTCGGTGTCGGTCCCGGTCGCAACGACGCCGCGCTCGAGGAGCCAGCGCGCGGCCGAGATGTCCGGCCCCGGCGTCCTGTGCGCGGCCATCCGCTCGGCGTCCGGGTAGAGCCCGGCATAGCCGGTGCGGATGACGACGACGTCCCATCTCCCGACCGTCACGCCCTGCGCCGCGCAGATCGCGTCCATCTCGGCGGCGTCGATCGGCGAGCCCGCCGGCAGGCAGTCCACGCCGCGGTGGCCGGCAGCGTCGATCAGGACGCCCCGCGTGAAGAACGGCGGCATCGTGGAGGCGTCCAGGTGCAGCGGCCCGAAGTCCGACAGGTGCGCGTCGGCGTTGCCGCCGCCGTACCAGTGCATGTCCTCGCCGATCGTCATGTGCGCCAGGGCATCCATGTGCGCGCCCGAGTGCGACGTCGCCATGACGTACTCGGCCATGTAGCCGAGGAAGACGTCGTTGATCGGACCCCACGGCTGCGCGCCGGCCACCCGGATCCCGCGCGGCGTCCGGTAGTTGAGGACCTGGAACGGCGGGTGGCCGGGGAACAGCGGCATCCCGGGATAGCGCGTGGCGGCCAGGGAGATCATCCGGCCGGTGCGGACGAGGCCGGCCGCTCGCACCACCTGCTCGGGCGGCAGCCCGCCGATCGGCCCGATGTCGGACGGCATGGTCATCGCGCCTCCTCCAGGTGGCTCACGCGGTCTCCCGCTCCTGCAGGGCCCGCCAGACGCGCTCGGGCGTCAGTGGAAGGTCGCGGATCGGCACCCTGATCGCTTCGCGGACCGCAGCGCCCACGGCCGCCGCGACGCACAGGAGCGCGCCCTCGCTCATGCCCTTTGAGCCGTACGGCCCCGGGCCGTCGGCGTTCTCGATCGTCTCGCTGACCAGGTCGAGGGGCAGGTCCATGCTCGTCGGGATCCGGTAGTCGATCGCGCCGAGGTTCCGGATCCGCCCCACCTCGTCGAAGATGTAGTGCTCCATGAGCGTGTGCCCGAGGCCCTGGATCGCGGCGCCCTCGTCCTGCGTGCGGACCTGGAGCGGGTTGAGCGCCCTGCCGACGTCCGACACTGTGACGTGCCGGACGATCGTGACGTCGCCGGTCTCGCGGTCCACCTCGGCCTCGATCGCGGTGCAGTTGAACTCGAAGAAGGCGGGTGCGCCGGACAGTGGATGCGAGGGGTCCGCGTCCTTGCGGACCTCGCCGTTGCCGGTCAGCTCTCCGCCGAGCCGGCCCAGCCCGGGCTTGAGCACGTCGATGACGGAGAGGTCGCGATCCGGCAGGTGCACGACTCCGCGGTCCACCCCGACCAGCGCCTCGTCCACGGCGTGCAGACGGGCGGCCATCGTCCGCAGCTGCGCCTGGATCGACCGACAGGCCATGAGCACCGAGTTGCCCATGAGGACCGTGGAGCGGCTCGCCGACGTCTGCTGGTCGTAGGGCACGATCGCCGTGTCGCCCATGACGACGGTGACCCAGTCGAGGGGCGCGCCCAGCTCCTGCGCGGCGATCTGCGCGAAGACGGTGCGGGCTCCCTGGCCCATGTCGGACGTCCCCGCGAACACGATGACGCTCCCGTCGCCGAGCAGGCGGACCGTGGAGTACGAGAGGCCCGTTGTGGGACCCGACTTGATGCCCAGCGCGATCCCGCGGCCGCGGCCCGGCGGCAGCGGCGAACCCCAGCCGATCAGCTCGGCCGCGCGCGTCACGGTCTGCGACCATTCGCCGTCAGCCGGCGTGTCGAACGGGATGAAGGCGTCGCCCCTGTGCGCGATGTTCCGCAGGCGGATCTCGAGGCGGTCCATCCCGATCGCCAGCGCGGCCTCGTCGAGGTTGGACTCCACCGCCCAGTTGACCTGCGGGTTGCCGAAGCCGCGGAACGCGGTCGACGGCACCGTGTGCGAGAGCACGCTCCGGGCGAGGATCCGGACGTTGGGCACCGTGTACGGCCCGGCGGCCGGGTAGCTGCCCTTGCCCACCACCCGGTCCGCGATGTCCGCGTAGGCGCCGATGAGGTAGTCGGCCGCGATGTCCTCGAAGACGAGGGCGCCGTCACGGTTCACGCCGGTCCGGACCCGGACCTCGCACGATGCCCGGCGGACCGCCTGGAAGGTCTCTTCGAGACTGAGGACGAGGCGCACCGGGCGACCGGCCCGTATCGCGGCGAGCGCGACGAGGGGCTCGTACTTGGCGTGCTGCTTGCCGCCGAAGCCGCCGCCGGGATCCGGGGCGAAGACCCGCACCTTCGCGAGCGGCATGCCCAGGACCTTCGCGATCACCTTCTGGAGCCAGTTCGGATGCTGGATCGTGCTCCACACGGCGATGCCGTCGCCGTCCGGCGCCGCGATGTACGCGTGCGGCTCGATCGCGAAGTGGGTCACCATCGGGAAGGTGTACGTGTGCTCGACGACGACGTCCGCCACCGCGGCATCCACGTCGCCCCAGCCGATGGGGTGCTCGCGCAGCACGTTGGTCGATGCGAGCCGGTCGCCGGGCCGGAGCGCCGGGTCCTGCACGAGCGGCGCGGCGGGATCGAGCGCCGCCGCGAGCGTGAAGACCGCGGGCAGCTCCTCGTACTCGACGCGGACGAGCGCGGCCGCCGCGTCCGCCGCGTCCTTCGTCTCGGCAGCGACGATCGCCACGGGGTCGCCGTGGTACTTCGTCTCGCCGACGGCGATGACGGGGCGGTCCTCGAGCTGCGGCCCGAAGCGCGGCACCGGCTGGGGCAGGTCGGCGGCGGTCATGACGAGCCGGACGCCCGGGAGCGCGAGTGCGGCGCTCGCGTCGATGGAGATGATCCGGGCCCGCGCGCAGTCGAGGGTGACGAGCCGCGCCTCGAGGACGTCGGCCAGCCGGAGGTCCGCGACGTACTGCTGGCTGCCGGTGACCCGGCCGATGCCGCCGACCCGGTTCGGCGACGTCCCGATGATCGTCGCGCTCATCGCCGGGTCCCCTCGGCGGCGGTCGCGAGGACCGCGTCGGTGATCTGGAGGTAGCTCCCGCAGCGACACAGGTTGCCCGCGAGGCCCTCCTGGATCTCCGCCACGGTCGGGTGCGGGTTCCCGGCCAGCAGCGCATGGGCGGCCATCAGCTGGCCGGGGATGCAGAACCCGCACTGCGCGGCGCCCTCGTCGAGGAACGCGCGCTGGAGCGGGTCCAGGCTCCCGTCCTGGGCGAGCCCCTCGACCGTCGTGATCTCGCAACCGTCGGCCTCGACCGCGAGGACGAGGCAGGAGTCCACCGTGCGCCCGTCCACGATCACCGTGCAGGCACCGCACTCGCCGACGAGGCAGCACTCCTTGGCGCCCGTGAGCCGAAGGTCGTCGCGCAGGACGTCGAGGAGCGTGTGGTGCGGGGGCACCTCGAGCATCCGCGGAAGCCCGTTGACGGTGACCTCGATGCGATGGGTCTCGGCCATGTCAGTCGCTCCCTGCCGCCAGCTGCTCGATCGCGCTGCGGAGCGCCCGGGCGCCGAGGACGCGGAGCATGGCCAGGCGGTACGCGGGGCTCGCCCGCATCGAGCGCGGGGACGGGCTGGCGTCCGCGAACATCCGTTCGAGGATCGCGGACCTCGCCTCGGCCGGAACGGCCGGGTCCGCGAGCACGCCGGTGTCGTCCACGGCGAGCACGGGGCGCGGGCCCACGCTGCCGTAGGCGAAACGGGTCACGCCCAAGGCGTCCACGCGGACGGACAGGGTCACCGACGCGAGGTCGTGGCCGCGTCGGCGCGTTCGCCGCACGTGCGCGGAGCCGGTCGCAACGGCCGGGATCGGCAGCTCGATCGCCGTGACGAGCTCGCCTCGTTGAAGGGTTGTCACGCCCGAGCGCACGAAGAAGTCGTCGATCGCGATGCGCCGCGTCCCGCCCGGCCCTTCGGCGACGACCGTGGCGTCGAAGACGAGCAGCGGCGTGGCGGTGTCGGCGGCCGGCGACGCGTTGCAGACGTTGCCGCCGAGCGTGGCCCGGTTCCGGATCTGGACCGAGCCGACGACCGCCGCCGCCTCGGCGAGCGCCGGGAAGTGGCGTCGCACGAGCGGATCGGCCGCCACGTCGGTCATGACCGTCGTGGCGGAGATCGTGAGCCGGCCGCCCTCCTCGCGGACGCCCGGCCGCAGGTCGGCGATCCGCTTGAGGTCGATGACGGTCGTCGGCGTCGCCGAGCCGTCGCGCAGCCGGATCACGAGGTCCGTGCCGCCGGCAAGGACGCGCGCGTCGCGACCACCGGCGTCGAGGATGGCGACGGCCTCGGCGACCGTCGTCGGCCGGACGTAGGCGAACGTGTGCATGGCTCCGGCGCCTCCTGTCTCTACAGGATCCTGTCGACCTCGTCCAGGAGGACCTGGGGGGTCGCAGCGCGGATGAAGTAGAACGGCCGCTCGCAGAAGCGGTCCACGAAGATCGCACGCTTCGCGCGGAGCGTGTCGTCGTCCACCATCGGCATGACGAAGCCCGGGGCGAGGAGCTCGTTGGTGAGGAAGTAGTTCTGGAGCGAGTGGAGCATCTGGAACTGGCGCTCGAACGGGATGAGCTCGTTCGTCGCCGGGTCGAAGTTGCCGTCGATCGCCGGGACGATCACGAGGTCGATGTTCGGTGTGCCGGCATACCGGCCCCAGGTCGGCATCTCGCCCCAGAACTTCTCCACGCCCTTGTTCGGGGCCGCCTTGTCGGACCGCTCCGTGCCCTCGGTGCGCTTCACGAGGAAGGTGTCCGCGGAGCCCGCGACCGCCCTGCCGTCGTCCGAGATGATCGTGGTCTCCGACGCGACCTGGAGCGCGCCGCGGACCCCGGCCTCGATGAGGCCCATGCTCTTGCCGTGGTTGGATTCGCCGCCGAGGAACAGGAACGTCTTCCCGCGGTAGTTCACGGCCGCGCTGTGGGACGGGTGCAGGCCCACGGCCTCCATCCGCAATGCGAGCACGGCGACGATGACCTTCTGGATCGGCCCGGCCGGCCAGGGGCCGGTGAACGTCACCGTGCGGCCGTCGTAGGTGACCGCCTTCTCGCCGTCCCGGTTCCAGATGATGTCCGGGTCCGCCAGCGTGACCTCGGGCGAGATGCGGACGTCGGCGAGTCGGTAGTTGAGGAAGCTCAGGTCGTCGAGGACGTGGTCGCGGGGCTCGCCCCCATGGACGTCCACGCGGAGGTGGGCCGCGCCAGCGGAGAACTCCTCGGACAGCTGCGGCTGCTCGTTCATGCGTGCTCCTGACTGCGGCGGCGCGTCCCGCCCGCGGGTCGCTCGAGGCGCCCGCGCGCAGGGCGCGGATGCTCGTGCGGATGGGCGTCCTCGCCGTCGGCGGGCCCGACACGGGCGCCGTCTCCGATCCGGGGTCCGCCGTCGAAGAGGCCGGCGAACATCTCTCCGGCGATCGCGAAATGGCGGCGCACGGCGTCGGTCGCCGCGTCCGCATCCCGCCGGCTCAACGCGTCGAGGATCGGCTGGTGCAGGGTCGCCGACTCCGCGGGATCGATCCGGTGGGTGATGACCGTGATGTAGGTGCGTGACGTGGGTTCGAGGTACCGCCAGACCCGCTCGAGAGTCGCGTTCGCGGCGATCTCGATGAGGCGAGCGTGGAAGGCGGCATCCACGTGCGCCTGCGCCATCCAGTCACCCGCGGAGGCCGCCCGCTGCATGTCATCGATGTAGGACTGGAGCTCCTCGACATCGACATCGGTGAGGTTGGGCACGGCCTGCCGCGCTCCGAGCGACTCGAGCTCCGCCCGGATCCCGTAGGCCTCGGCCAGCTCGGCGGTGGCCGGCTGGCGGACGCGGGCTCCCTGGAACGCGGTGATCTCCACGACACCGATCGCCTCGAGGTCGCGCAGCGCCTCCCGGACCGGGGCCTGGCTGACGCCGAGCTCGCGGGCGATCCGCGTCTCGACGATCCGGGACCCCGGCGGGAAGAGACCGGAGAGGATCGCCTGGAGGAGGTGATCCTTCACCTGGTCGCTGAGGACGCTGCGCGTGATCGAGGTCATGGTGTGTCGGGTGTCTCCGAAGACTGCGAGCCGGCGGCCGCCGGAGCGGCCGCCGGCTCCTGGCCTACAGGATCTCGACGAGACCGGTGGTGCCGTCCACGCGGAGGCGGTCGCCGGTCTTGATGGTCGACGTGCCGACGGACGTGCCGACGACCGCCGGGATGCCGTACTCGCGGGCGAGCACGGCGGGATGGGAGACGGTCCCGCCCGCATCGGTCACGACCGCACTGATCTTGCCGTAGAGGACCTGCCAGGCCGGGTTGGTCATCTGGCAGACGAGGATCTCGCCTTCCATGAGGCTGTCGAACTCGGCCTCGGACATGACGACGCGCGCCACGCCCTCGACGACGCCCGGCGACCCGGCGATGCCGCTGACCTGGCCGTGGACCTTCAGCTGCGAGCGCGTGAACTTGTCGGGGAAGCCCCACAGGTTGAGGTACGGGAATGCGAGCTGGCTCGCGGTGACGGAGCCGACCCAGTCGCGCGGATGGATCAGCTCCGCTGCCGCGCGCCTGGCCCGGGCGGCCGCGACGATCGCGCGCCCGTCCATGCCGGCCGGGTTCGCCTCGGACTTCGGGTCGCCGATGAACTCCCGGAGCTCGTTGTACCGGAACAGGATGACGTCGTCCGGGGCGTCGAGGACACCCCTCTCCACGAGCTTCTCGCCGACGGCGATCAGGACGAGGCGGACGTGGGCGTTGGCGCCCTGGTCGATGTAGAAGTGGTGGTCCGGGGTGAGCGGTGCCATCTTGAGGTTGATCTCGTTGGCGGCGCGCATCTCCTCGAGCGCCTCGCCGGAGAGTCCCTCGAGGATCTCGGCCGCGGCGGCGTCGATGTCCGCACGCAGCGCCGCGATCTTCGCGGGGTAGTCGTAGTCCGACGCGTACTGGTCGCGGACGAGCTGGACGACCGGGATCATGTCTTCCCGGAAGCTCGGGAAGATGAACTCGTGGCTCCAGACGGCGTGCCAGCCGAACTCCATCTGGTAGGGCACGATCCGCTCGTCGATGAAGTGGCGGCCGCGCTCGCTGGCCTGGAGCGCCGGCAGGATCTCGGTCGCGGCCGGGGCGGCGAAGGCGGCGGCGAGGACCGGGTCGGCCTTCACCTCTTCCTTCATCTCCCACAGGGCGCGGATCTTGTCCCAGTTCCGGTCGTCCGCCGAGCTCTGGAGCCGGCCCAGGAGGACCTCGTCCACCTTGCCGTGGGTCTTCTCCATGACCGCCCGGAGGTTCAGCGTCGCGCTGAGCTGCGCGAAGTTCAGCATCCAGTGGATCTTCCAGTGGCGGTCGTGCATGTCGATGGCGTCCTCGAGGAGGACGGCCACCTCGGCCAGGGAGAGCTGGTCCCGCTGGTCCAGCATCCCCTCGATGTAGTCGAAGTTCCGCTGCATCTCGGGGACGAAGCGGGTCCGCCACCAGTCCGTGAACCTGAGGCCGTAGACGGGCAGGACGGTGCCCAGGTACGCGCCGATCTTCCCGACGTACGCGTCGTCCTGCGGGACGATCGGCCGGGTCGCGAGGTCGTACTCCTGGGTCACGACCTCCAGGCCGGCCATGGCCGGGATCGCGGCCGTGTACAGGTAGCCATTGACGTTCTTGTAGATCCAGTCCGTCGCGAACGGCGTGCCGAAGCGCCGGAACATGTGGTCGCAGGAGAGCCACCAGCCGCCGATATCCTCGTACATCGGGCTCAGCGGCTTGGGGCAGTGGAGGTCGTCGTAGACCCAGAAGAGCTGCTTCTCGGTCTCGGACGACCACTCGACGGGAAACGACTCGTCTCCCAGGAACTGGCCGAGGATCTCTTCGTTCAACGCAAGTGCCACGTAGTCACTCCTCCGGGTCGGCCCCGGTCTCGATATGTCCCGCCGCGCGCGCCGGCGGATGACGTCGGGCCGGCCGCCGTTCAGGCGACGGCCGTCGAGCGCACCTCCGCGGCTCCCTTGACCGGGCGCGGGAAGAGGATCACGACATTGAACCAGCCCAGGAACGCGCCGAGGAGCCCGGCCAGCATCGCGCCGACGCCGGCGACGAGCGGCAGCAGGTTCGCGTCGATGCCTTCGGGCGCGGCCTTGATGAACGCTCCGGTGAAGAAGACGGCGAGCATCATCGAGATGCCGTTGAAGAACGGGAGCGTCCCGGTCTGCGTGACGGGGAACCACTTCATCGCGTAGATGAAGAAACAGAACCCGACGAAGCACGTGATGAACAGGGCGGCGTCGTTGTACGTGAAGGACCAGTCGCCCATCGTCACGATGGCGCCCTTGCCGAGGGCCTGCGCGAGGAGCATGTACGCGGTCATGATGACGGTGGCCGCCACGACGCCGAGGAAGTAGGCCGGGACCATGATCTTGAGCGCCGAGGGCTTGGCGCCCAGGGCGAAGTACTCGGCCCACACGATGAACGCGGCCCAGATCGGCAGGGCGTACCGGCCGAGCCAGATGCTGAACGGCAGGCTGACGCAGACCGTGATCGCCACCGCCAGCCACAGCGGGATCGTGTTCTTTGTTTCCGCCACGGAACACCTCATTCCCCCGTGTGCGCACGACCGACCTGGTCGACACGCCGGCCCCTCTCCCGCCCGCGAGGCGCCGGGGTCAAGGTCGAGTCCCGGCGTTGTCCGGACAAGGGCCGTTCGGCACTTTCATCGATTATCGATTATCTAGATAGTCGCCGACGTGGCAGCCGGCGCGGGCGTCGCCGCGCCTCCCACCTGAGGTCCGCCCCGATGACTCCGACCACGCTGATCGACAGCCCGCTGACGCGGACCGCCCTGCTGGGCCCGACCGACTGCTGGAACGATTCCTGCTCGGTGTCGGAGCTCGCGTACGCGATCGAGCGGGGCGCCGTGGGCGCCACGTCGAACCCCCCGATCGTGCTCGAGGTCATCACGAGCGACCGGGCGTACTGGGTGCCGCGCGTCCGCGAGCTGGCCGCGGCGAACCCCACCTGGACCGAGGTCGATATCGCGTGGGCCGTGGTCGGAGAGATGGGCGTCCGTGGCGCCGAGCTCCTCGCGGGCATCCACGCGGCGAGCGGCGGGCGCAAGGGCTGGCAATCGCTCCAGGTGGACCCGGCGAACTACCCGAACGCCGAGCGGATGGTGGCGCAGGGGGTGGGGCTGTCCCGCCTGGCGCCGAACATCCAGGTGAAGTTCCCGGTCACCGCGGCCGGCGTCCTCGCGATGGAGGAAGCCACGGCGCTCGGCGTCAACGTCAACGCCACCGTCTGCTTCAGCGTCCCGCAGGCCGTCGCGGCCGCCGAGGCGATCGAGCGCGGCCTCGTCCGACTCGCGGCGGCGGGTGGCGAGGCCGGCCGTCTCGCCCCGACCGTCGCGCTCATGATCGGTCGCCTCGACGACTGGCTGAAGGTCGTCGCCGAGCGCGACCTGCTGTCGGTGACGCCGGGCACCCTGGACTGGGCCGGCATCGCCACGTTCAAGCGCGCCTACGGGATCTTCCGCGAGCGCGGCTTACGGAGCCGGTTGCTCGCCGCCGCCTTCCGGCACCATCTCCACTGGACCGAGCTCGTGGGCGGCGAGGTCAGCATGACGATCCCCCACGCCTGGCAGCTCCGGTTCAACGCGAGCGGGCTGGAGCCCACCGCGCGCATGGCCATCCCGGTCGCTCCGGCGATCGTCGCAGAGCTCCAGGCCATCCCCGACTTCCGCCGCGCGTACGAGCCCGACGGCATGATGCCCGCCGAGTTCGATGCGTTCGGCGCCACGGCACGCACGCTGCGCGGCTTCATCAAGGCGTTCCACGACGTGGAGGGCGTCGTCCGGGACATCGTCCTGCCGAACCCCGACGTGCGACCCGCCTAACCACGACCCGACGATCACCGATCCGGCCCCAGGAGGAACCACCATGGCGACGCAGATCACGAGCGCGACCGCGTCGGCGACCCCGCCGATCTTCTCCCATTGGATCGACGGCGCGGCCGTCGAGGTGCTGCCCGAGGAGACCGGTCCCGTCTACAACCCCGCCACCGGATCGGTCATCGCCCGTGTTCCCCGGGGCGGTGCGGCGGAGGTGGGGCGTGCCGTCGCAGCCGCGAAGGCCGCCTTCCCGGCCTGGCGCGACACCCCGCTCATCGCCCGCAGCGGGATCTTCTTCGCCTACCGTGAGCTGGTCTACCGGCACCGCGAGGAGATGGCCCGGCTGATCACCCGCGACCACGGCAAGACGTTCCCGGATGCTCTCGCGGAGGTCATGCGCGGCCTTGAGACGGTCGAGTTCGCCTGCGGCCTGCCGTCCCAGCTCGCCGGCATGAACACGCCGAACGTGTCGACCCGCGTCGACGCCCGCACGCTCCGCCAGCCGCTCGGCGTCGCAGCCGGGATCACGCCGTTCACCTTCCCGGTGATGGTCCCGATGTGGATCGACCCGCTCGCGCTGATGTGTGGCAACACGTTCGTCT
>CAIYQJ010000205.1 GCA_903928275.1 uncultured Chloroflexota bacterium | reverse complement strand
CGCGCTGGAGGCCACGGCCAACACGGTGCCGGAGGCGGCACCGGCGATCGAACGCCTCCTGGCGGATCCGGGGCTCGTCGACGACCTGGGCGCCACGCTCGGCGATCTCGTCGCGGGCGGCCACGCTCCTGCCTCCGGCGACGGCGGGCCCGGCGTGGACGCGCTGCCCGGCCTCCTCGGTGGGCTCATCGGCGGCGACCACTAGGATCCCCGTTCCACCCGCGTCCCGCGGCGGCGGGTCGGCGCGGCCCGGTCGAGCGTCGCCGCCCGCGCGGCGGGCCCGTGCGCACTCGCGCGTCCCTCTAGCATCGGGGCCGTGAGCCCCACGTCTCGTGCCACGCTCGCGTACGTGGCCGCGTTCGCGGCGATCGGCGCCGCGTTCCCGTACCTGCCCGTGCACTACCGGGCCCTCGGCCTCGATCTCGCCGCGATCGGGGCTCTCGGCGCCCTCTGGGCCGGGATGGCGCTCGTGGCGTCCCCGGCGTGGGGCGCGGTGACGGACCGCCTGCCCCGGTCGCGGGCCCTTCTTCCGGGCGCGGCCCTCCTGTCGGCCGTGGCCGCGCTCGGGCTCTCGCAGGCGCACGACCTCGCGGGGGTCGCGATCGGGGTCGCGTGCGTGGCAGCTGCGACTTCGGGCGTCACGCCGATGCTCGACGCCCGAACCCTGGACATCCTCGGCGACGACAGGGGGCAGTTCGGCAGGATCCGGGCATGGGGATCCGCTTCGTTCATCGTCTCCACGCTGGCGGTCGGCCTCCTCATCGACCGCTGGGGGACCGGCGCGCTGTTCGCGGTCTACGTGCCCACGTACGTGGCCACCGCCCTCGTGACGCTGTGGCTCCCGCGGAGCCGTCGGTCGTCGGCGTCGGGCACGCTGCGCGCCGGGGCGTCCCGCGTCATCCGCGCTCCGGGGATGGCCACGTTCCTCGCCGCCGCGTTGCTCACCTGGACGGCCGTCGTCCTCGTCAACTCGTTCCTCTCGGTCCGGCTCGTGGACCTCGGCGCACCCGCCGGGCTCGTCGGCATGGCGTGGATCGTCGGGGCGATCGTCGAGGTCCCGATCATGTTCGCCTTCCCGCGCCTCGCCGCGCGGTTCGGCGCCCATCGTCTGCTCGTGCTCGGAGCGGCGTTCTTCGCGCTCCGCGCGTGCCTGTATACGCTCGCGGATCGGCCGGAGATGCTCGTGGCAGGCGGGACGCTCGAGGGGGCGGGCTTCGGTCTCTTCTTCGTCGCGAGCGTGGGCTACGTCGCCGAGCTCGCCCCGCGCGGCAGGATCGCGACGGCGCAGGGGCTGCACAGCGCGGTCGCATTCGGGATCGCGTCCGTCATCGGCGCCGCGGCCGGTGGAGCGATCGCGACGGCGATCACCATCCCGGGCCTCTTCGGCGTGGCGGCGATCGCGAGCGTCGTCTCGGTCGGCGTCCTGGCGGTCGCCCTGCGGAGGGCGCCGCAGACCGCGCGGGGCGGACGTGGCGAAGGGCCCGCTCTCGCGGGCCCTCCAGGGTGAGGTCGCGGCCCCGGGCACCGGGGCCGCGAGATCGTGGGATGTCAGTGGTCGCGGCGTCGCCTGACCGCGAGGAGGACCGGGACGGACACGGTCCCGGCCGCGGCGGCGGCCAGGAGGAGCAGGAGGCCGGTGGTCGGCGTGGGCTGCGAGTCCCCGATCCCGAT
>CAIYQJ010000204.1 GCA_903928275.1 uncultured Chloroflexota bacterium | reverse complement strand
GTCGCGGGTCGCGATCGTCAGCGTCCCGTCGGGCTTGTGGACGCCCATGGTCACGTCGGAGCACGGCTCGCCCGTGGCGAGCGTCACCATCGCGGGATGCGTCTCGCCGGGGAACGGGGACCCGTCCTCGTGGATCGCCTGTCAGCGCGGGTCGACCGACGTGCGCCCGGCCATCTGGCCGCGCGAGAGCCCGAGGATCGCCTCGGCGCTCGCGTCGCAGGCCTCGATCGTGCCGTTGGCCGTCTGCAGGACGACCCCCTCGGACATCGCGGTCACGACCGAGTGGTAGCGTTCCTCGCTCGCGCGCAGCGCCTCCCCGGCCTGCCGTTCGGCCGTGACGTCGCGGGAGACCGCGAGCAGCCCGTCGCCGAATGCGACGAAGTCGACGTCGAGCCACCTTCCGTCGGGGACCTGCACGTCCGCTCGGTCCGGCTCCCCGGTCGCGATGACCCGCGCGTGCACCGGGAGCATGCCCGCGAGCCACGGCGCGATGTCGAGGAGCCGGTGTCCGCCCGGGTCGCGGTCCGCCCAGCCGAACCAGGAGCGCCACGCCGCGTTCGTCCACTCGATGACCTCGTCGACGAGGACGCCCTGCTCGTCACGGACCGGTCGCAGGATGGAGACGAGGTCGTGGGTGGCGTTGAACACCGCCCGGAAGCGCTCCTCGCTCGCGCGCAGCGCCTCCTCGGCCAGCTTGCGCGCGTCGATGTCCGTGAAGGTGACGCGGCACCCGGGCGGCTCGCCGTTGACCGCGCGTCGCGGACGCAGCTCCACCTGGGCCCAGAAGGGCTCGGCGCCGACGCGTCGGAGGCGCAGCTCGCAGGTCTGCGGCTCGCCGGAGCGCTCGAGCGCCTTGCGGTGCCGGTAGTAGACGTCGGCATCGGATGCGGACATGAAGGCGCTGAACGGCCGCCCGACGAGCCGGCGCCGCTCCTCGCCGAGCAGGAGGGCGGCCCGCAGGTTGGCGTCGCCGATGATGCCCGCGGCGCCCAGGCCGAGGGAGCCACCGGGCGCGAGGTCGAAGAGGTCGAGGTACTCCGCGCGCTGCTCCTCGAGCTCCCCCTGGGCACGCCGGAGCTCCTCGTTCTGCATCTCGAGCTCGACCTGGTGGACGCGCAGCTCGTGGACGATCGCCGCGACGGCCTCGGGGACGGGTGTCGAGTCGTCCCCGAGCAGGGTCGCGGCGGCAACAGCGAGCGCGTCGAGGCGGTCCTCGGCCTGTCGGCGCAGCTCGGCGCCCGAGAGAACGCGACGCAGGTCGGCGGCCGCGAGCACCTCGCGCATCTCGGCCGCGTCCGGCGCAGGCTCGTCCGTGCCCGGTCCCCTGGCGTCGGTCATCGGGCGCCGCGGATCAGGCGGCGGGACCGGGTGCGCCGCGCGGCCGCGGACGGGGATGGCCGGCCGGCCATGAGGTCGCAGCGCGCCGTCATGTGGACCCCGGACGCCCGCGCCGCCTCGCCCTCGTCACGCTGCTGCAGCAACGCCGGGGCCACGTCGAACACACCTCCCGCGCGGGGGGGGGTACTGGTCAGTGCACGTCGTGCCGGTCACGTCTGCCATGGGTGCCCCGTGGATGCTCGGGCCGGGAATCCCGCCTCCAGGTGGGCGGAAGCGCTCGAGCGAGCGTACTCCGCTCCGCCATTGCTGGCGACCTCCCAGCGGTGCAGGACTGATCGCGGCGATGTAGCCTCTCGCCGCCTGCCCGAGCAGGCCGTCCACATCTGCCTCCCAGCGGCCGTGCGCCGGCCGGTCACGACGGGTCGACACCATGCGCTCGTATTTCATGCGCACGCCACGGCTCGGCTTCAGCACCTGGTCACGGGACGATCTCGCCCTGGCGATCGGGCTGTGGGGAGATGACCGGGTCACGCGCCTGATCGGCGGTCCGTTCTCGCGGCAGTGGGTCGAGGATCGGCTCGCCCTCGAGATCTCCACGCAGGCCTCGCGCGGGTTCCAGTACTGGCCGCTGTTCCGCATCTCGGATGACGCGCATGCCGGGTGCGCCGGGCTCCGACCCGTCCCCGACAGCGACGAGGTCCTCGAGCTCGGCGTCCACCTCCGGCCCGAGTGCTGGGGCCAGGGAATGGCAACGGAGTCGGCGCGTGCGGCGCTCACGTACGCCTTCACGACGGTCGGGGCGAGTGCCCTCGTCGCGGGACACCATCCCGAGAACGATGCTTCTCGCCGCGTGCTGCAGCGCCTCGGCTTCCGCCACACCGGCGACGCGCACTACGCGCCGACCGACCTCGACCATCCGTCGTACGCGCTCACGAGAGCCGACTTCGCCAACGCCTCGCCCTCGGACTGAGGCTCTAGAAGTCGGCGCTGGCGGGCGTGCGCGGGAACGGGATGACGTCGCGGATGTTCGCCATCCCGGTGGCGTAGGCCACCGCCCGGTCGAACCCGAGCCCGAACCCCGCGTGCGGCACGGAGCCGTACCGGCGCAGGTCGCGATACCACCAGTACGCCGCGGGGTCGAGCCCGGTCTCGCGGATCCGGGCATCGAGCACGTCCAGGCGCTCCTCGCGCTGGCTGCCGCCGACGATCTCGCCGATCCCAGGGGCGAGGACGTCCATGGCCGCCACGGTGCGCTCGTCGTCGTTCAGGCGCATGTAGAACGCCTTGATCTGCTTCGGGTAATCGATGACCACCACCGGCCGCTTCGCGTACTCCTCGCACAGGTATCGCTCGTGCTCGGCCTGCAGGGCGACCCCCCACTCCACGGGGAACTCGAACGACCGGCCGGACCGCCCCAGGACCTCGATGGCCTCCGTGTACGTCATCCGCGCGAAGCTCGCGGTGACGAAGCCCTCGAGCCGGCGGACCGCCTCCTTGTCGACGCGCTCGGCGAAGAACGCCATGTCGTCGGCGCGCTCGTCGAGGACCGCGCGGAAGCTGTACTTGAGCAGCTCCTCGGCCAGGTCGGCGTTGTCCGTGATGTCGGCGAACGCGATCTCCGGCTCCACCATCCAGAACTCGGAGAGATGCCGGCTGGTGTTCGAGTTCTCCGCGCGGAAGGTGGGCCCGAACGTATAGACGCGCGACAGGGCGAGGCAGTACGACTCGATGTTGAGCTGGCCGGAGACGGTGAGGAACGCCGGCTTGCCGAAGAAGTCCTGCGAGTAGTCGACCGCGCCGTCGGGGGTGCGCGGGAGGTTGGCCAGGTCGAGCGTCGAGACGCGGAACAGCTCCCCGGCGCCCTCGGCGTCGCTGGCGGTGAGGATCGGCGTGTGGATCCAGTAGAAGCCGTGCTCGTCGAAGTAGCGGTGGATGGCCATGGCGAGGCAGTGCCGGACCCTGGCGACCGCCCCCAGGCTGTTGGTCCGCACGCGCAGGTGGGCGACCTCGCGGAGGTACTCGAACGTGTGTCGCTTGGCCGAGATGGGGTAGCTCTCGGGATCGTCCACCCATCCGACCACGACGACCGAGTCGGCGACGAGCTCCACGGCCTGTCCCGCGCCCTCCGAGGGGGCGACCGTGCCGGTCACCGTGACGGCGCAGCCCGCCGTCAGGTGGAGGACCTCGTCGGTGTAGTTGCCGAGCGTGGCCGGGGCCACGACCTGGAGGGCGTCGAAGCAGGACCCGTCGTGGATGTGCAGGAACGAGAGCCCGGCCTTCGAATCGCGACGCGTCCGGATCCAGCCCTGGACCGTCGCGCGCGCGCCGACCGCCGTCCGGCCCGTGAGGATGTCGACGACTCGTTCTGCCTGCGGCATGAGGTCCTCCTTCCCGCCTCCGGAGCACGAGATGGCGGACCGAGTCCGTGGGGGCAGGTGTCGGGCGGCGTGGCGAGACCAAGGATGGACCAAACCGAAGGCGCGGTGCGGGCGCGCGCGGGTCGCCGAGCGCAGGACATGCGCCCGACGACCCGCGATCGCTCGCGAGGCCGACCCGGAGCCGGCCCGGGGGAGCTACATCCGCATCGGGCTGAGAAGCTGGAAGTAGTTGTCGTCGGGATCCGAGAAGGTGGCGATCCAGGCGTCGGGCGCCTCGCCCGGCTGGTAGGGCTCCTGGACCACCGTCGCGCCGGCGGCCTTGAACCGTTCGAAGTCGCCCTTGACGTCGGCGCTCTCGATGTTCCAGATCAGCCTGCCCGGCTGTGCGTTGCGGCCGGTGACCTGGTCATGCGGACCCACCGTGATGAAGCCGGTGCCGATCTGGTAGCCGCTGTAGCCGCCCTCGATCCAGCCTGGCTCGCCGAAGAGCCTCGCGTAGTAGTCCTTCAGGCGCTGTGGATCCGCGGATCCGATCAGGATGCTGTTCAGGTTCATGCCGACTCCCTGGTGATCCCCGCGACCGGCTGGGACGCCGACCTGGCGTGGGGACGCCGAGTATGCACGCGGTCGCCTTCCGGGTGAAGAGGTCATCCCGACGCGCGGCCGGGATGGCGACCGACCCGTCCCCTGGCGGCCGGACGGTGCGCCGCGGGGCCACGAGGCCGTCGTCGCGCCCCGCATCGACTGCCGCCGGCCTGCCTCTCGACGTCGGCGCCCGACTTCTCAGCGCCCGGTGGTGTCGATCTCGACCGGGCGATGGTTCAGGGGCTGGACCGGCCGGTCGTTGCCCTCGTAGGCCGCGGTGAAAGCCCTCAGCTGGTCGGCGCTGAGCTGCACCGGGTCCTTCATGAGCAGCCAGTGCACCGCCTCGGTGCACGGCGGCGTGGTCAGGCTGCCCGAGTAGCGGATGGTGAGCCGGCTCGCCGGGAGCATCGCCGGCCAGTCGAGCTTCGCCGCCTGCTCGGCCCCCCTGGCGACGCCGAGGGCCTTGACGTACGGGTCCCAGGCCGCGTTCGTCGCGTCGCCCTGGACGAGGAAGACAGCGACCACCGCGATCCGGCCGTCGGCT
>CAIYQJ010000203.1 GCA_903928275.1 uncultured Chloroflexota bacterium | reverse complement strand
CTGCACGCGGTGAGGAGTCGCGCGTCAGCGGTCCTCGAGTTGATCCGTGACGATGACCGGCCTGATCAATTCGAAGCCGAGCATCCCAGAGACATCGCGCCGCTCTCTGCCGAGATTGCCCGGCTCGACGAGGAGATTCGCCTTCTGGATCTCGCCGCGAACCCTGAAGACGCGGGGGCGATGCGAGCGCGGCTGGCAGGACTCAGGGCCAGATCCTGGGCGGCCCAGAACCGTGAGGCACTCCTCGCGGAGATCGATCGACTTCGGCTCGTCGAGGCCTACCGGCTTGCTATTGCGAGCTGCGACACGCGCGCGATTACGCACCAGAACAACGAGCTCACCCAACGGTATATGACCGCAGCGCTCCAGGAGGACGTCGTCCGAGAGCTCTCCGGTCTCAATGCGGACCGCGTTCGGGTCACACTCGCCTGGCGTGGACAACGAGCTGTCGCTCTACACCACTTCGAGCTGCGAGATGCAACCGATCCGACCGCCCGCGTCGACGACGTCGTCAGCGAGGGCGAGTTCGGCGCGCTTGCACTCGCGGCCTTCTTAGCGGAGGTCCGGCAGCAGGCCGGTCATTCCACAATCGTCCTCGACGATCCGGTGTCGTCGCTCGACCATCGGTTTCGGAGTCGTGTCGCCGCTCGCCTGGCGGAGGAGGCGATCCACCGGCCGGTCATCGTGTTCACTCACGACCTGGTCTTCCTGCACGAGCTCGAGGGCGCCGCAGATCGCTGCGAGGCGGCGCTCCAAACCCGCCACCTCCAAGTGGGCGGCGCCGGCGTGGGAATCCCGGTTGACGGCCCCCCGTGGCGGGGGATGTCAGTCGAGGACCGAACTCGAGAACTCCGTCACAGGTTGGCAGGGGTGCGCGCGCTGCACGCCGATGGCGATCCCCTGATCCGCGAGGCCGCCACCCGCGACTGGTATGGCCTGCTTCGCGAGGCATGGGAACGCGTCGTGGAGGACATCCTCTTCGGGGGAGCGATCCTCCGCTACCGCCACGATGTCCAGACGCGCCGCCTGGTCGACAAGCGGATATGGGTGATCGAGGAAGCCGACATCAGGGGAATCGACCGAGGCATGACCAGGTCATCTGCCTGGCTGCGGGGTCATGATCAGCCGCAGGCGGTCAATGAACCGGTGCCGACGCCCGATGAAATGGGTGGAGACCTCGCCGCGTTGGAGCGCTGGGTACAGGACCTCAACGCGCGCCGCCGTGCTGACGGGCGGCCGGGAGCACCAGGTCAGACGCAGTAGGTCGCACCACGTTCGGCTGCCAGGCTTGATCTCACGTTCAAACTCGACCCACGCCGGCGCCCACGCTCGGCGGGTCGAGCAACTCGTTCATCCGTTCGGCGGCGGCCCGGCCGAGCGCCGGCGTCACGTGGCTGTAGGTGTTCATCGTCAGGCTGATCTGAGAGTGCCCAAGAGCCTCCATCGCCACGCGCGGTGCGACGCCTTGCGCGAGCAAAAGCGAGGCGAACGCGTGGCGGAGATCATGGAACCGCTGGCGGGGTAGCCCGGCGGCCAAGAGCAACGCCTGGAACCGCCGGGTGATCGTGATGCCGTCGATCGGCGTGCCGACTGCAGTGACGAACGCCAGATCGCGGGGATCATCGTGCCAGCGAGCACCGGCGAGCAACCGCTCCTCGACCTGCCGGATCCGATGCCCGCGCAGCGCGTCGACGACGAGCGCCGGCGTCGCGACCATCCGGTGGCTCGTGACCGACTTTGGCTCGACCAACACGAGCTTGCCGTCAACCCGCTGGAGGGCCTGGCGGACCGTGAGGGTG